>JBMFPJ010000064.1:0-8186 GCA_049969175.1 Anaerolineae bacterium
AACGCCATCCCGGAGGCCGATCCGGTGCAAAAGATCACCATTGTAGGACGCGGCCAGGCGGGTGGTCTGACCTGGTTCCGCCCCGAGGATGATCGCATTCTCACCTCGCGCAAGAAACTCATCGCTCAGCTGGCCGGATCTTTAGGTGGGCGCGCCGCCGAAGAGCTAATCTTCGACGATATTACCTCCGGCGCCTCCAGTGACCTGGAGCAAGTTACCCGCATTGCCCGCATGATGGTCACTCGCTGGGGCATGAGCAATGAGTTGGGCCCCATGACTTATGGTCAGAAAGAGGAACTGATCTTCCTGGGGCGCGAGATCTCCGAACAGCGCGATTACTCTGAAGCCGTGGCGGAACAAATTGACCGCGAAGTCCGCAAACTGGTGGACGATGCCTACCGTCTGGCGAAGAATCTCCTGATTCAATACCGTGACAAACTGGATGCCGTCGCCAAGCGGTTGCTGGAAGTGGAAACGCTCACCCGCGAAGAATTTGAAGCCATCTTCCCGCCACCGGTCCCCAAACGCAGTGGCACCCCACAACCCGCAAATTGACGAAATACCCCCTCCCACCGTTTTCTGGTGAGAGGGGTTTTCTTTGCAACTGGCCTAACCTTTCCCATTTTCAGCAAATTGCTCCTAATTGCACAACCGTTGCGTTAAAAAACAACCCCTCCCAAGTCATTGTGGGAGGGGCCTTTCTTTTGAGATGAGGTTACGAAGATTTTGCGCTTTCGGCTTCCTTGTGCTGCCGCACCAGCTCACGGCGGAGAATTTTGCCCACCGTCGTCTTGGGCAATTCGGTGCGGAACTCGTAGTGGGTCGGCACTTTGTAAGCCGCCAGGCGCTCTTTGCAGAAGGCCTTGATCTCCTCCTCGGTAGCGCTCTCGCCCGGTTTGAGCACGATCCAGGCTTTGACGGTCTCCCCGCGGTAGGGGTCGGGAATGCCAGCAACGCCCACTTCCAAAACTTTAGGATGCGAGGCAATCACTTCCTCCACCTCCCGCGGCCAGACCTGATAGCCACCCGGTTTGATGAGCTCCTTCTTGCGATCGACAATATAGAAATAGCCATCCTCATCCATGCGGGCAATATCGCCGGTGAACAGCCAGGTCTTCCCATCTTTCAGAGTGCGCAGGGCATTGGCGGTTTCGGTGGGCATGTTGTGATAGCCCTTCATTACCTGCGGCCCGCTGACGACCAGTTCACCGACCTCGCCAACCGCCAGTTCGGTCTCGCCATCGTCCAGGCTGATGATTTTGCAATCCACATCGGGTAGGGGCATACCGATTGAACCGGTCTTGTTCACGCCTAGCAGGGGGTTACAGTGCGTAGCCGTAGGGGCTTCCGAAAGCCCGTAGCCCTCAAAGACCTTACCACCGCTCAATGCCTCAAAGGTCTCTTTGGTCTCGCGCATCAGCGGAGCTGAACCGGAGATGCAGGCTTTAATCGAGTGCAGATCCACTTTGCCGGCTTTCACATCGGGGTGATTGTTGATCGCGTTGTAAAGCGTCGGCACACCGGGGAAAATCGTGGGACGATATTTCTCAATGTTCTCCAAAACATCTTTCAAATCACGTGGGTTAGGCACCATCACCATGCTTGCCCCGGAGGCCATAGCAAAGTGCATCCCTGCTACCATGCCATAGACATGGAAGAGCGGAATCGCCATCAGCACGGTTTCCTTGCCCTCTTCCAGGGTAGTCATCCACAGTTTAATTTGCAAGGTGTTGGCGACCACATTGCGGTGCAAAGCTACAGCGCCCTTCGAGACGCCGGTCGTTCCACCAGAATACTGAAACAAAGCCACGTCATCTGGTCCAATTTCCAACTTAGGACGTGCGGATGGCTCATAGCGGGCGATCAAATCCTTCATCCAGATGTCCCCTTCTGCCAGTCCGCCCTCGATGCGGAAGCCACCTTTCTTTTCCTTTGCCAGCGTAAACAGCACGCGTAAAAGCGGTGGCAACGTCTCCTTCAGGTTAGTTACAATCAGTTTTCTGATTTTGGTCTTTGGTTGGGCTTTTTTGATTGTGGCATAGTAGTTGGTCATGACGAACATGACCTCAATGCCGGCGTCGTTCGCCTGATATTCGATCTCGCTCGGCGTGTACAGCGGATTGGTTGCCACCACCACACCGCCTGCCTTGAGAATGCCAAAATAAGCCATCACGAATTGAGGTGTGTTGGGCATGAAAATCCCCACGCGGTCGCCCTTCTTAACACCCATATCAGCAAGAGCCGCGGCAATGCGGTCGGTGATTTCGTTCATCTCTTTGAAAGTAATGACCGCGCCTTTAAAAATTGTGCAGGCGCGGTCAGGATATTTGCGGGCCGATTCCTCCAAAAAGTGAAACAGCGGAACCTTGGGATAATCAATCGTATGCGGCACACCCTTATCATAATGTGCCAGCCAGGGACGGTCGTTCATGCTTCCTCCTCCTTTGTTGAAAAAAGTTCGGTAACTTTTTTATATCATGAAACGAACAAAAGTCAATCATGGTTGGCTTAACCAGGTGCGAATGGCCTGTTCCATTTTCTCTACCACGTCAGGATCTCCTGCCTGAAACCAGTGAATCCCCGGATCGGATGAGCGAAACCAGTTGGCCTGCCGCCGAATGAAAACGCGGGTAGCGCGTCGCATCTCGACTTTGGCTTGCTCCGCGCTTATCTGGCCGTTCACTACCTGAACCGCTTCGCGGTAGCCAATCGCCGACATCGCCGGCAAATGGGGGGAATATCCTTTTGCCAGCAGACTGCGCACTTCTTCCAGCAAGCCGCTGGCAAACATTGTCTCGATGCGTGCGTCCACGCGAGCGTACAATTCCGGGCGCGGCCGGTTGAGACCGATTGTCAAGGTGTTATAGGGTGATTCCTCTTGCTGACGTTGTGCAGAAAAAGGTTGGCCGGTGAGCAAAATAACCTCCAGGGCGCGGATGGTACGGCGCAAATTACGCGGATCGATCTTTTCGGCTGCCTGAGCATCCAGGCTGCGCAGTCTGTCATGGAGCCACTGGTAGCCCCGTTCGGCGGCCAGATTTTCCAGCGCCAGGCGCAGGCGCGCCTCAGGTTGCACGGCCGGCGGAGACCACCCCTCGACCACGGCGCGGATGTATTGTCCTGTTCCCCCTACCAGCACGGGCAGGCGGCTGCGTTGCTGAATTTCTGCGATTGCCTGGCGTGCCACCTGTTGAAAAACGGCCAGCGAGAGGGTCTCATCGGGATCGGCGATGTCGATCAAATGGTGAGGCACGCCGGAGCGCTCAGCGAGGCCAGGTTTGGCGGTACCGATGTCCATGCCGCGGTAGAAGAGTCGCGAATCGGCTGAGACGATTTCGCCGTTGATTCGTTTGGCCAGTTGAATGGAGAGTTCTGTTTTGCCGACCGCCGTCGGGCCGACGATGATGACGAGGGGAGGGCGGTTGTCCATAAGTTTAGAGCGCGTTTTCGAAGTGGGTGACTTTGGGGTGTTTTCCGGGTGTGCCTTCGATGGCGATGACGTCAATTCGCCAGTGATCTATGCCTTCTTCGGCGGCATAATATTCGGCAGCCGCCAGCATGTGTTCGCGTTTACGTGGAGTGATGGCCTCTTCGGGCAGTCCCAGATGGCTGCTGGCGCGCGTTTTGACCTCGACAAAGATCATGATCTCGCCGTGGCGGGCCACAATGTCAATTTCCCCGTAAGGGGTGTGGAGGTTGTACCCCAGCACTTTGTAGCCAATGGCTTGCAGGTAATTCCTGGCGATTTGTTCGCCCCATTGACCGAGGGTTTGATTGTGCTTTTTCATCCAAAATAGCGTTCGATCATGCCGCGCAAGCGCACGTCCCAGCTACGCTGGCGGCTTTTGGATGAGTACACCAAGCGCTCGTAGTGTTCGATCATGATGCGGCTGGTCCGTTCAATCGAGTAAACGGTAGAGGCCTGACGGGCCGCGTGGCCCATTTGCTGTCGCTGCTCATGGTCCAGGCAGATGCGGGTGAGTTTGGCGGTATAAGCGGCGAGGTCCTGAGTCGCCAGGAAGCCGGTTTTTCCATCCTCGACCGTATCTCCCACCCCAGGTGAATGGATGCCAACAACGGGCAGGCCGGCTCCCATCGCTTCGATGACCGATAGGGGATGAACTTCGCTGACCGAGGCGGTGACGAAGACATCGCACATTGCCAGGTAGGCGGGGAGTTGCTCGTATGCCACCATGCCCGTGAAGCGGACGCGCTTCAAAATGCCGAGCTGCCCAGCAAAATCTTGTACTTCCATCATTTTTTGCTTTTGCCCACCGCCGATAATCAGTAAATAGACGTTTTCGATGGCTTGGGCAACGCCGGCAAAGGCTTGTAATAGAAACTCCAGATTCTTTTCGGGGGCGACTCTCCCGGCATATACCAGGAGCAGGTCGTCTTTACGGAAGCCGAAGTCGGCGCGGGGGAGGGGGGTGGCCTGGTAGAAGCGCTGCAAGTCCACGCCGTTGGGGATGATTTCGATGGGGCTGGTTACGCCCAGTTCGCGCAAGATTTTCTCCATGCCGGCAGAGGGAGAAATTACCAGGTCTACTGCATCACAAAAGGGGGGCAGGTAGGCCTGCAACAGCCCGAGGCTGATTTCTTCTGGCATCATGGGCAGGTAGGTCTGGGCGTAAAGATCGTAGCGGGTGTGATTGGTGAAGACGATGGGAATGCGCAGGGGCCGACAATAGCGCAGAGCCAGTCGTCCGCTCAGGAAAGGGTGATGAACGTGAACAATGTCCATTGTTTGCAACAGTTTTTTGGCGGCGGGAGAGTAGCGAAAGGAGAGATAATAGCCCGTATCTACCAGCGGCAGGCCAGGGCTGCGAACGACCCGCGGCTCATCATCCACGTACTCGAGATCACCAAATGTGAACACGTACACATCGTGACCGGCTTTTTCGAGGTAGCGTTTGTTCAAGTCAATGTAGTTGGTGATCCCGCTGACGTGGGGTTTGTAAACGTCGGCCATCATGCCAATGCGCATGAGGCTATGCTAAGGCAAGGTGAGAGGGCTGTCAAGGGCAGATTGAACAGGTTGAAAGGAGGGGCGGTTTTCTCACAAGCGTAGGATAGGCTTTCCAGCCCCTCAAGATGAGCCTTCTGTCCTGCCAGGTGATGACGGTCGCTTATTCAAGTTCTGGACAGCCTCGAAAGGCTGTCCCACGGTATCCTGTCCGAACTCGTGTCTGAACTTCAAAAGTAAGGCTGTGGGGTATGGTAGAATGCTTTTTCATCAGAGGTTCTTATGGCCGTGAAATTGATTTTGCGAAATCGGGAATATGAAGTTAAAGCAGGCATGACTTTGCTGGATGCCTTGAAAAAATGTGGCATTGTGCCGGAATCGGTCATTGCCACGCGCGAGGGTGAGATGATTCTCGAAGATGAAATTCTCAGAGAAGGCGATGTGATCAAACTGATCGCGGTGATTTCTGGTGGATAGCGGTAAATTTACAGGAAAATGCCATGAAATGTAGAAAATGCGGCCAAAAAGCCTCGGTCAATATGCGGCATCACAAACTGGCTTTGTGCAAGGAGCATTACCTGGAATGGGTGCCGGAGCAAACCGAGCGCTTTATCCAAAAATATGAGATGTTCACCCACGACGAAAAAATCCTGGTGGCCGTTTCGGGCGGCAAGGATTCGCTTTCGCTCTGGGACATTCTTACCCGCCTGGGTTACCAGGCCGATGGTCTGTACATTGGTCTGGGCATTGATGGCGGCATCGGCTATTCTTCTGAATCGCAGCGGTTGACCGAGAAATTCGCTGCCAGCCGTGGGTTGAAGCTCCACGTGGTTGATGTGCAAAAGGAATATGGTCAACCCATCCCGGTGCTGGCGGAGATCACCAATCGGGGGAAGGGGAAACCCTGTTCGGTCTGCGGCCTGACCAAACGTCATGTGATGAACCGCATCGCGCGGGACCTCGGGTATGATGTCCTGGCCACCGGGCATAATCTCGACGATGAGGCGGCTGTGCTCTTCGGGAATACGTTGAGCTGGTCGGTGGAGTATCTGCTGCGTCAGGGACCTGTCTTACCTGCCTCGCCGGGGCTGGCGCGCAAGGTCAAACCGTTGTGTCGTTTTTATGAGCGGGAGATGACCGCCTACGCCTTGTTGCGCGGCATTGAGTACATTTACGAAGAGTGCCCTTTCGCCGAAGGCTCGACCTCGATCTATTACAAAGAATTGCTCAACCAGCTGGAGACGGAACGTCCCGGTGCCAAACTGACATTTTATTTACGCTTTTTGGAAGCGCGCCACGCAGGCCTTTTTGTGGATCGTCAGCAGGCACAGCAAAGCCTTCATCCCTGCCCCAATTGCGGTCAACCCACTTCAGCGCCGGCCCTATGTTCCTTTTGCCGTATGATGGACAAGGTTCAGTCACTGAATGTGGCCACAAGCAGGGATGATGCGTTAAAATAACCCGTCCCCAACATCTTTTATCGAGGTCTGAATGAATTCTCCTGAAAAGCAATACCGTTACTTTGATTTGATCATGGCCGTCTTCGTCACGGTCTTGATCGTCAGCAACATTGCTTCTTCGGCGAAAATCGTTGACCTGGGCTTTCGCCTGTTTGGCGTGCCGATGGCCTTTGATGCTGGGACGATTTTGTTCCCAGTCAGTTATATTTTTGGAGATATTCTCACCGAAGTATATGGCTACAAACGCTCGCGGCGAGTGATTTGGGCTGGCTTTGCCTGCCTGGCGCTCTCTGCACTGGTGTTTGGCGTGGTCCGTGTGCTGCCGGGAGAAGCCGCCTGGCAAAGTTATGCTGGGGATGCAGCCTATGTGGCCATCTTGGGCGGCATGAGCAGTGGCGGAATCGTGTTGGCCAGCCTGGCCGGCTACTGGTCGGGCGAATTTTCCAATTCGTTCATCCTGGCAAAAATGAAAATCCTGACCAATGGGCGCTGGCTCTGGATGCGCACCATCGGCAGCACCCTGGTGGGTGAGCTGGTGGATACCGCCGTGTTTGTGACGGTGGCCTCCCTCTTCAAGGTTTTTCCCTGGGAATTGTTCCTCGCCCTGACGTTGACCAATTACCTGTTCAAAGTGGCCGTGGAGGCCTGGATGACGCCAGTGACCTACCTGGTCGTTTCGGGCTTGAAGCGAGTCGAAAACGAAGATTATTACGACCGGCAGACGAATTTCAACCCGTTTGCGATTTAGAATGTTGAGACTTCCGAAGTCCACCAGACTTCGGAAGTCTCTTTTTTAATGGCGCACTTCACCTAACGTTACATTCAACGTGATCTGTTTGCCATTACGCAGGACGGTGATCGCCACCTGGTCGCCTGGCTGATAAGCGAACAGGGCATTGATGAATGAGTGCCCCTCGTTGATTTGATGATCGCCGACGCTGAGGATGATGTCCCCACGTTGCAGGCCACCTTTATCTGCCGGACTACCGCTTTCTACCTGGGTGATGTAAGCGCCCCAGTCGGTGCCCAATTGATAGCGACGATTGATCGTGGGGTTGATGCTTTGCCACTCTACTCCCAAATAGGGGCGGGAGAAATATCCTTTTTCGATGATTTGCTGGGCGATCAATCGAACGGTGTTCGCCGGGATGGCGAATCCCAGCCCCTCCGCTACGGCGCTGGACCCGAAGCCGCCGCGCACAATCATGGTGTTGATCCCTACGATTTCACCGTTCAGGTTGACCAGTGGCCCGCCTGAATTGCCCTGGTTGATCGCTGCATCGGTTTGAATCAGATCTTCCATGAAGTATCCCTGACCGGTATCCAGGGTGCGCCCGGTGGCGCTGATCACACCCACGGTGACCGTGTTGCGAAATTGACCCAGGGGCGAGCCAATGGCGATCACTGTTTCGCCAGGTTTCAAATTGTCGGAGTTGCCAAAGGGGGCAACGGCTGGCATCTCGTCATCGGCTTTCAGCACGGCCAAATCGGCGTAGACATCCGTGCTGACGATTTTGGCCGGGATCTGCTTGCCGTTGGAGAGAATGACGGAGAGTTCGCTGGTGTCCTCCACCACGTGATTGTTGGTGACAATATACCCATCCGGCGAGATGATGACGCCGCTTCCACTCACCTGACTATCTGGCGTGCGGCCGAAGAAGGTGACTTCGCCTGGAATGATTCCGACGACCGTCACTACCGCGGGACTGACTTTTTCGACAGTTTGGGTGATGGCAGTTTCAATTTCGGTATTTGAATCT
>JBMFPJ010000065.1:0-8131 GCA_049969175.1 Anaerolineae bacterium
CGCTCGCCGCTCAACGCTTGCCTCCCTCTCAAGGATTCTGGCCCGGCTTGTTGCTGCTGGCTTTCTTCTGCTCGCCCTCGCGCAACCAGACTCCAAGCAACAACACCAGCACTCCAATCGTGATACTCGAATCGGCTATGTTGAAGACTGGAAATGTGCCCACAGAGATGAAATCGGTCACCTGCCCCACCGTCAAGCGATCCAATAAATTGCCTACTGCCCCGCCCAATTGCAATCCCAGGGCCAGACGCAGAGACCAATCGCTCCTCTCCACCTGCGGGTAAAAATAAAGAATGGCACCCACGACCACAAACGCCAGCAGGGTGAAAATCAAATTCCCATTCTGAAACATGCCAAACGCTGCTCCGCGGTTATACCAGTGGACAATGCGCGCATACGGACTGAGCCATTCCAGCCCGGTCGGCAACCAGATCCCCCCCAGCGGAATGTACGTCCGCACCAGCCATTTCGTCCATTGATCAAGTGCCACAATGCTACCCGCCAGCAAAATCAAAATTGCATACTCACGAATACGCTTCAACTCATCACCTCAAGATTCCAACGAACAGCCAGGCTTTCTGCCTGGCCGTCTGATTTCACTCAATTGTACCCTACTTCCATCTTTCCAAAGACCGCAAGAACTCCACCTCCAAACCGCCATTTTCATCTTGCATTGTATCTATTCAGGCATGTCATTGTGAGGAGTGGCGCCTAAGCGCCACGGCAAAGCAATCTCCTCACTATCAGAGATTTCACATCTAAGAGAGTGCTTTAAAATTCATGTTCCAACCACAGATGACCATAGATAAATTGGATTTACAAGGTAATTTCATCCCGTTTTTCTTCAGAATCCGTGTTCATCTACGGTAAACCCCGATTTATAAAACGCTCTCTAACAGGAAATTGCGCTTCGGGCGGCCTCAGCGTGGCCCTTCGGGGAGCGAGGCACCACTCGCAATGACATTTGCCATCAAGATAGCGAAAAATCACCGCAGAAACACGCGTGGCACCCGCGCGCTGATATTCGTCATCACCTCATATTCATTGGTGCCCGCCCACTCCGCCAATTCCTCCGCCGTGATACATTCCGCCCCCATTTCACCCAACAGAACGACTTCCTCGCCTACTTCTGCCTTCTCATCCCCCATATTGACCATAAACTGATCCATGCAAATCCGCCCCACCTGCGGGTAACGTTTTCCACCAATGAGTACCTGCGCCCGATTGGTCATGCGGCGAAAATAACCATCAGCGTAGCCGCAGGGAAGGGTTACAATCCGCGTGGGCCGCTCCGCCTGCCACAACGAACCGTAACTGACCGGTCGCTGCGGCAAGGTGATCTTGGAAAACGCAATGCGCGAGCGCCAGGTCGCCGCCGGACGAACCTTCACCACTCGCGGCACCTCCCGCCCCGGATAAATCCCATAGAACAGAATCCCCGTACGCACCATATCGAAATGGCTTTCCCGCAATTGCAAAATCGCCCCCGAATTGGCCATATGCCGCAGCGGTGGCGGCACACCTCGCCGCTCAAAAAACTGCAACACTTCCTGAAAACGCTCTAACTGCAAACGAGCGTGCGAAAGGTCACTCGCCTCTGAATTGGCAAAATGCGAAAAAATCCCCTCAATTTCCACATACCGGCATTGCAGTGCCTGTTCCAAAAACGGCACGGCCTCATACTCATGCACACCGATCCGCTCCATGCCGGTATCAATCTTCAAATGCACCTTCAGCCGCCTGCGGGTAGATTCGGCCCATTGTTCGGCAGCCCGCAACAAGTCCGGCGATGAAGCGGTAAGAGTGAGATCAAACTCCCCAAAAGCCGCAATCTGCTGCGGCAGCGTTCCGCCCAACACCAGAATCGGTCGCGTAATCCCCAACTGGCGCAGGTGAATGCCCTCTTCCACCGTCGCCACCCCCAGGTAATCGGCAAACGGCGCGATGAAAGGCGCCACCCCATCCACGCCGTGACCGTAGGCATTGGCCTTAAGCACCACCATCACCCGCGCCGGTGCTACCCATGCGCGGATATTTTCCAGGTTTTCTTTCAGGCGAGTGAGATTGATTTCAAGATAGGTGGGACGGGCTGTAGGCGCTAACATGCGACAAATTTTACCCCAATTTCCAGTATAATCCCGCCCATGTGGAAACGCCCGCTTCTTTTCTGGACCCTGAGCCTGATTCTGCTCAACGCGGCGGCCTGCGCCCCCCGGCCGGATCCCGCCGACTCGTTGCGGCTAGCCGTCGCGGCAACCCTGACTGCCCAACCCACGGTCACACCTGCCCCCTTGCCCACCCCTTTCTCTACTGCCACCCCATTCCGCCTGAGCGGATTGTTTTGTGAGTATCGCTTTTGCATTGGCCACCCTGCCGACGTTGCCTTTTTCGATGTCAGCGCTCAACAAAATGCTGCCGCCCCCAGCAGCTACAGTCAGGGAATGCTGGCTGCCTTCAACAGCAACCTGTTCATCCAGTTAATGTGGCAACTGGCCCCCGACACTTCCGACCCTCAATTTTTGCTCGATCTGATCCTGGACGGCCGCGTGGATACACGCAGTGGAAATCTGGACATCCGCCTGATCGGGAACATGAACGTTCTCTACACCGCGATTCAGACCCGTGCCACCCCTCTGCTCCCCAACGGCGGCGCGGCCGCCTGGACATGCGGCGAGCGCGTCTTCGCCTGGAAAGCCTACACCCCCGACCCGCAATCCCCCCGCGCCTTATTTGAAAGTGCCATTCAGCGCTTCGTTTGCGAAGATTAAAGCCCAGCCGCCTTACCGGCTTCCCATAAAGCATCCATCTCTGCCAGGCTCATCTCCGAAAGCGATTTCCCTTGCGCTTTGGCCTGTTGCTCCACATAGGCCAGGCGGCGCTTGAATTTGGCATTGGTTTGACGCAACGCCGCCTCGGCGTCTATTTTCTTCCAGCGTGCCAGGTTGACCAGCACAAAAAACAGGTCGCCAATTTCTGCGGCCAGCTGTTCCCCATCACTGGCTTCTTTGATTTCCTGAATTTCCTCGGCAATTTTATCCAACACGCCTTCAATCTCTGGCCAGTCGAAGCCCACGCGAGCAGCGCGATCTTGATATTCCTGTGCCTGTGCCAACGCCGGCAAAGAAAGCGGGACGCCATCGAGCAAACCTTTCTGTTGCTGGCCATTGTTCTGGCGTTCAACCTCTTTCAGTTTTTCCCAGTTTTGCAAAACGCCCTGTACTCCTTCCACCTGCAAATCGCCAAAAACGTGTGGATGCCGCCGGATGATCTTGGCATAAATGCCCTGAATTACGTCTTTGATGTTGAAGTGACCTTCTTCGCTGGCAATTTGCGCCTGCAGGACAATTTGCAATAGAAGATCGCCAAATTCCTCGCGCATGTCGGCGAAATCGTTGCTGTCAATGGCGGTAATGGCCTCATAGGCTTCTTCCAGCAGATGAGCGCGCAGCGAGGCGTGCGTCTGTTCGCGATCCCACGGGCAACCGTTAGGGGCACGCAAATGAGCGACGATCTCAGCAAAGGCTTCGAACGATGTCCCCTCCCCCAGCGGAGGAAGGTAGAGGGCAGTGTGTGTTTGCCAGGCGGAGAATTGCTCCAAAGCGTCCAGCGGCCCTTCCCAGACGATTTTTTCGGCTGGCGGGTTGACCAGGCGAAGCAAATGATCAGGTGGATAAATGGCACACAGCACGTTCTTCACCTGAGCCGCCAGTTGGGGTGAATCGACGTTGAGCAGGAGCACCGGACTATCGGGCGGAAAGGGGGGAACGTGCGCGGGGCGAAGATCCGCTGCTTCGAGCAGAATCAGGCGCGGGGTCGTCTCGATGCGCAGGGTGGAGAAAATGCGGGGGAGCAGAGAAATATCCATCGTCATCGCCTTAAAAAGTAAAACGTAATGCGTAGTTCCATCTGCCCTACGCATTACGTAAAGGGATTTCGCCAGGTTGCTTTAGCGCTTGGTGTAGGTGGGGGCTTTGCGAGCGCGCTTGAGGCCGGGTTTCTTGCGTTCCTTGACGCGTGCGTCGCGGGTGAGCAAGCCAAATTTGCGCAGGGCCGCAGTCCATTCCGCGTTGATGCGCACCAGCGCGCGCGCCAGGCCCAGCCGCACTGCGTCGGTCTGTCCGCTCACACCACCGCCCGAAACAACTACTGTCACGTCGTATTGGGCGCGGTCTTGTCCAACGGCCACGAACGGCATCAGGATGTTTTGCAAATCGCCCAGACGGGTGAAATAGGCTTCCGCTTCTTTGTCGTTGACAATGAAGCGACCAGAGCCACTCATCACGCGCACCCGGGCTGTGCTTTCCTTACGGCGGCCAACGCCCTCATAATATTGAACAGACATAATCGCTTTCCGTTCCTTTCTACTTCAAAACCTCGGGGTTTTGGGCCCCATGGGGATGGTTGGGGCCGGCGTAAATTTTCAAACGCTTGAGCAGAGCGCGCCCCATTCGATTGTGGGGGAGCATGCCCCATACCGCCGTGCGCAGCACCCGATCGGGGTGTTGCTGCAGTTGGTCGCGCAGCGCAATCGCCTTGAGCCCGCCGGGGTAATTGGAATGGTGGTAGTATGTTTTGGTTTCCAGTTTGGTGCTGGTCTTCGTCCCGCTGACGGTAACGCGCTCAGCATTCACCACGACCACGTAGTCGCCCATCTCCACGCCGGGCGTGAAGGTTGGCTTATGCTTGCCCAGCAAGAGGGCAGCAATGCGGGCTGCCAGACGGCCCAAATTCTGGCCGTTGGCGTCCAGCAAATACCACTTGTGCTGGATTTCGTTTTCTTTCGGATAGTACGTCTTTTGCACTTTCGTCTCTCCGTTTATCTCAATATGATCACCAGATATCTTGATAGGTCACTTCGACCAGGGTCAGGCCATGCGCCGGGGCCAGGCCAGCCGGCAAAGCGCTTCGCGCCAGACTTTGGGTTGGCTCGGCGAGTGCCCGGGCCACTGCCTCAGCTGACGTTTTTCCCTGCGCCACGGCGACCTGGATGAACACCAGCCTGCGTACCATGCGGTACAAAAACGCTTCGGCTTGAATTTCAAACTGCCATTCATCGTCCACCCGGTGCCATTCTGCTTTCGTCACCGTGCGCACGGTGCTGCTTGCGGGGTGGGGCGGGGAACCGAAAGCAGCAAAATCGTGCGTGCCGTTGAGAAAAGCGGCTACCTGGACGAGCATCTCGCCATCCACAACCGGCCAGACTCGCCATGCGTAGCGTTCACGCAGCGGTTGGCGCAGCGGGTGGCAAAACAGACGGTAGCGGTAACGTCGCGAGGTGGCATCGAAGCGGGGATGAAAATGCGCCGGGACCACTTTTGCCTGTTGCACAGCCAGATCAGGCGGCAGCAAGGCATTTAAGGCTCGGATGAGGTCGTCGGTGCCATGTTGCCATTCGAGGTCGAAGGCAGCCACCTGCCCACTGGCATGAACGCCGGCGTCTGTTCGACCGGCCATCAGCACAGAGTGAGCCTGCCATCCCAGGCGGCGCAGGGCATTTTCCAGTTCGCCCTGCACCGTCCGCTTGCCCGTCTTCTTCAATGCCTGTCGCTGGCTACCAGCAAAGCCAGTGCCATCATAGGCCAAGATCACCTGGTAACGTGCCATGTTCCACTCCACCGCCTCGGTCTTTGAGCCGATTGTGGGTGGAATACTTGCTCTTACTCTTCCACAAGTTCCAACAAAACCATCTCAGCCGCATCGCCGAGGCGAGGGCCAAGTTTGAGCACACGGGTGTAACCGCCGTTGCGGCTGGCAAAGCGCGGTGCAATTTCATCGAACAGGCGGTTCACTACCTGATTATCGCCCAACTTCGCGGCCACGAGACGGCGAGCGTGAACTTTTTGTTCAGGGCTGGCCTCTGCGCTGTTGCGGGCGATGGTGATTAGGCGTTCCGCGTCGGCGCGAATAGCAGCCGCTTTAGCACGGGTCGTCCGAATGCGCTCATGAATAAAAAGTTGCTTGATCAGGTTTCGCCGCAGGGCAATGCGGGCACCCTTCGTGCGGCCAAGTTTGTAACCAGAGACTAAATGTCGCATCTTTTCTTACTCCGATGAGGTCAAATCGTCTTTCAAAAAGCCCTTCTCGCGCATCTTCTGGCGCAATTCTTCCAGGCTTTTTTCGCCAAAATTGCGGATGGACATGACAGCCGATTCGCCCTTCTCCAGCAATTCCAGCACATCACCAACAGTTGTAATTCCTGTGCGTTTGAGCGAATTGAAAACGCGTACAGAAAGGTCGAGGGCCTCCACAGGAGTTTCGGCCAATTCGCTGCTCAGACGGGTGCCAGCTACTTCACGCTCAACTGCCACGGCTAAAGCCTCTTCGCTCACACCCGCAATGTAGCGCAAGTGATCGATCAAAATCTTGGCAGAGGTGCTCAAAGCGCGTTCCGGTGAGATAGTGCCATCTGTCCAGATTTCGAGGATCAACTTATCGTAATTTGTGCTCTGCCCAACGCGGGCGGAGGTCACTTCCCAATTCACGCGTTTGACGGGGCTGAAAATTGCATCCACGGGCAAGTCACCGATAGGTAAATGTCCGCTGCGTTCATTGGCTGGGGAATAACCCCGCCCGCGCTCTACGGTAAATTCGATGTCGAGTTTGGTTTTGCTATCATCTACCGTAAAGAGATAAAGGTCCGGATTGACGATCTCCACCTCGGGCGGAGCGATAATGTCGGCAGCAGTCACCGTGCCTTCCCCGCGCACTTCCAGATGCATGTGAGTACTATCTACGCCATCCAATTTGAGGCGCAGTTGTTTGATCTGCAGCATGACCTGAATGACATCTTCGCGCACGCCTGGGATGTCACTGAATTCATGCAAGACATCGGCAATGCGAATGGAGGTCACCGCTGCTCCCTCCAGAGAGGAGAGCAACACGCGGCGCAGGGCATTTCCCAACGTCACGCCATAGCCTCGCTCCAGAGGGCTGATCGTGAATTTACCATAGTTTCGAGCCTCGGCTTCCCGCTCGATTTTTGGCATAACCATGTTCGTGATACCTGTCACGGTTCACCTCTCCCTGTTAGACATAACACGCACAGAGCGGAAATTTGAGGCTTCCGCTCTGTGCGGAATGGGAAACTAGCGTCGCGAATAGTATTCAACGATCAGCTGTTCGTTCAGGCTGCCATCAATTTCAGCCCGTTCGGGCATACGGACAACCGTGCCGGTCATAGCCTTCAGGTCACGGGAAAGCCAGGCAGGAGTGTTGCGGTTTTCAGCAAACGCAGGCAGTTCTTTGAAGTACTTTAATTTGCTGGAACCCTCCCGAACGGCGATCACATCGCCTTCCTTGAGGAGCATGGAGGGCACATCCGTGCGCCGACCATTCACCAGGAAGTGACCATGGGTGACGAGCAAGCGCGCCTGGGCGCGACTGGAAGCAAAGCCCAGACGATAAATGACATTATCGAGGCGGGATTCCAGGATTTGAAGCAGGTTCAGGCCTGTCAGGCCACGGCGGCCCAAAGCAGTTTCATAATAGCGGCGGAACTGGCGTTCCAACACGCCGTAAATGCGGCGAGCCTTTTGCTTGGCGCGCAGCTGGCGGGCGAAGTCGGATTCACGGCCAGTGCGGCTGGTGCTACGCCCAGAGGTGCGACCATGCTGACCCGGGGCAAAATTACGTCGCTCGAACGCGCACTTTGGGGTAAAGCAGCGTTCGCCTTTCAAATAAAGTTTTTCGCCTTCACGCCGGCATAATTTGCAAACCGGTCCAAGTGTTTTTGCCATATCGTACTACCTCTTATCTGAATTACACGCGGCGTTTCTTCGGAGGCCGGCAACCGTTGTGCGGGATCGGCGTGACATCCGAAATCGAGCGCACCTTCAGGCCCAAGGCCTGGACAGCGCGAATCGCGTTCTCGCGACCGGGGCCAGGGCCTTTGATAAACAGATCCACTTCCTGAATGCCCAGGGATTGAGCGGCTTTAATCGCCTGTTCAGCGGCCAGGCGGGCAGCAAAAGGTGTGCTTTTGCGCGAGCCTTTAAAGCCAGCCGAGCCGGCGCTCCCCCAGGCAACCGTATTGCCTTCAGGATCGGTCACGGTAACAATCGTGTTATTGAATGAAGCAAAGATGTGCACCTGTCCGGAAGACAGGGTGCGTTTTCCTTTTTTGGCGCCGGTC
>JBMFPJ010000066.1:0-8129 GCA_049969175.1 Anaerolineae bacterium
CTGTTGTCGTGGGTTTTTCTCTGCGGGTATCGCCGTCGATGTCCACCCACCATTCCATCGGCAGACTGCGTTTTGTGGAACAGGTTTTTCGGCCTGGGCTTCCGCTCTACCTCCAACTCCGACAGCCTGGAAAGGCTATCCTACGCCCACCACACAGGGATGAACCCCTGTACACCTGGCAACTGTTCCCGTCAGGAGGTTCAGCCCGGTTTACACGTTACCCCTCTTTCGGCACACCGACCTGAATCATTCCTTCTACTACACGCACAGGATAAGCAGGAATATCCACCACGGCGGGCATTTGCATCACTTTTCCGGTACGCACATCAAACTCCGCACCGTGACGCGGACAGACGATGTTGTATCCCTCTAGATCACCATCACCAAGCGGGCCATCATCATGGGTGCAGACATCCCCAATGGCAAAAAACTGCCCGGCGATATTGAAGATCACAATGGGACGGCCTTCAATTTCCACAAACAAGCGTTCGCCATTGGGCACTTCACTGGCAGGGGCAATTTCCACGTATTCGATTTTGGTTTCGTCGAGTTGAGTGTAGTTAAACATCTCTGATGCCGTAGAGAGAAAGCGGGGTTGTTATTCCACCAGGTCGTCGCTGGCAGAACCCAGGCCATACACGCCAGCCTTTAACACCTTTAGCGAAAGGAGGGCACACTTCAGGCGAACCGGGCCCAGGTCAATGCCGAGCATATCCAGAATATCTTGTTTAGTGAGTTTTTTAATGTCTTCCAGAGACTTGCCGATGATCGATTCGAGCAACAGGTCAGCAGAGGCTTGCGAAATGGCGCAACCATGACCGTCGAAGCGGGCATCGGTCACTTTTCCATCTTCGCTAACCCGCAGGTCAATTTGAATATGGTCGCCACAAAGTGGGTTGTTATCGGCAAAGGAAATGTCATGAGGGTCAAGGCTTCCCCGGTAGGAAGGGTTTTTGTAATGTTCAATGATAATTTCGCGATAGAGGTCATCCATAGTTTTTCATCCACTCCGTAGAACAACTGCAAGCAAGAACAACTGCAAGCAGTTGTTCTACCACCTAGCCAAACATTTTCTTGACCTTGTAAATTCCGTTGACAAGCAGGTCAACCTCTTCTTTCGTATTATACAGGTAGAACGAGGCGCGGCTGGTAGCTGGAATGCCAATTTTTTCATGCAAGGGTTGAGCACAATGGTGTCCCGCGCGGACGGCGATGCCTTCGCGATCCAAAATTTGGGCTACATCGTGAGGGTGAATGCCATCCAAAGTAAAGGCTGCCACACCCCCTTTCTTTTCGGCGGAGGGGCCAAAGACTTTAACGCCCGGGATCTCTGCCAGACGTTCGAGAGCATACTCGATGATGGCATGTTCATGGGCAGCAATGTTTTCCATGCCAATCTGCAGCAGGTAGTCCACTGCTACGCCAAAGCCAATGGCTTCGGCAATCGCCGGCGTGCCTGCTTCAAATTTTTGGGGAAGAGAATTGGGGCGAAAGGAGCGAAGATGGACTTCTTTGATCATATCTCCGCCGCCGAGGAAGGGGGGCATGGTTTCGAGCAATTCCAGTTTGCCATATAAAGCGCCAATGCCCGTGGGGCCACACATTTTGTGCGCGGAGAAGGCCAGGAAGTCGGCATCCAATGCCTGCACATCAACCGTAAGGTGAGGCACAGATTGCGCCCCGTCCACCAAAGTCACTGCGCCGGCCTGGTGGGCGAGGCGGATGATCTCAGCAGCCGGATTCACTGTCCCGAGGACGTTAGACATGTGGGTAAAGGCAACCAGCTTCGGAGTCCGGGAAAGAAGCGCCCGGTAGGATTCCAAATCGAGGAGGCCGTCTTCGGTCACCGGGATGAAGTCGAGCTCAATGCCGCGTTCATCTTGGAGCATGATCCAGGGGACGAGATTGGAATGATGTTCCATCTCGGTGAGGAGAATGCGGTCTCCTCGTTTGAGATGGGCCCGCGCCCAGGTGTACGCGACCAGGTTGATGGCTTCGGTGGTGTTGCGCGTAAAGATGACCTGGCGAGAGGCAGGCGCGTTGATGAATTTGGCCACTTTTTCGCGGGCTTGCTCGTATTGAGCGGTGGCTTCTTCTGCCAGGGTGTGGACGCCGCGATGGATGTTGGCGTTGGTGTGGCGATAGAAAGTATCCATGGCCTCGATCACCGCTCGCGGTTTCTGGCTGGTGGCGGTGGAATCGAGGTAAACCAGCGGGACGCCAGGGCGTACTTCTCGTTGGAGGATGGGAAAATCTTGCCGGATTTGTGAAATGTTCAGGGCCATAGATAAAGGGGGAAGGAGGATGTCGGGCGACATCCTCCTCATCCATCAGTAATCGGGGATTTCTTTTTTGCTGTTTTTTTTGCTGACCGGGCGAATGTGCTCAGAATTTAGCGGATACCAGAGAATGCGGTCAGGCACCATCCAGCCATCGGTGAGGAAGACGTTGGAACGGAATTGAACGGCGACCATTTTGTTATCTACCTGGACTACGATGCCTTTGATCCAACCGCGAACACGATCATTGTTTTTCTCGTGGTCGCAAAAGACTTCCACGGTGTCGCCGACTTCAAAGGAGTGCTGGCTATCGGGGGGCTTCATGTACGAAAATTGATCCACCCGCCCTACTCGTGGATTGCGAGGTTCTACTTTGATGCTGGGACGATTGATGCGATTGGTCATAGTTCTCCTTCATAAACTGGAGTGTGGGAGGGTTTCGATCGTATCTCGATTTATGTAAAAGCGGTGCGAGATTCATCTCGCCGTACGAATTTACACAACTTTCGGCATACGACCAGAATTTCCCATCCGCGGCATAAAAGCCACCACACTCCATGAAATAAAAATTATTGGCTCATCTTCTCGGCAATATATTGCTGGAAGCGTTCGCGTACGCCTTCAAAAGGAATGCGCTGGAAGATGGGATCGAAGAATCCTTCGACGACCAATTTTTCGGCTTCGGCCTGCGGGATGCCGCGCGATTTCAGGTAGAAGAGGGGGTCTGGATCCAACTTCCCAACGGTTGCACCATGCGTGCAGCGCACGTCATCGGCCAGGATTTCGAGGCCGGGGATGGAATCGGCGCGCGCCTCGTCGCTCAGGATCAGGTTGCGGTTGGCCTGGTAGCCATCGGTCTTTTGCGCGCCGGGCGCGACGTAGATCATGCCCTGCCACACCGAGCGGCTCTTCCCTTTGAGCGCGCCCTTGAAGAGCAAGTCGCTGGTGGTGTGCGGGGCGAGGTGATTCTGCTGGGTGTCATGGTCGAGATGCTGATTGTCATCGGTGAAGTAAAAGCCGGACATGCGTCCCTGGGCGCCTTCGCCTGCTAAATCAAGTTCAGAAAAGTTCTTGGTCAGGCGTGAACCGATGGCACCGAAGATCCAATCCAGGTTGCCATCGCGTTCCACGCGAACGCGTTCGTGAGAGAAGTTCCATACGTGGCGCCCCCAGGATTGCAGTTCTACAAAGCGCAGCGAGGCTCCTTGCATGACTTGAATTTCAACGATGCCAGCGTGCATGGCGTGATGAGGCAGTTCATCGGGGGAGGCGGCTTCGTGGACGTAGGTCACCGAGGCGCCCTCATCCACCAGAACCAGGATGTGCGAAAGATGAGCAAAGTTGGCACCTGGCCCCCACAAAATGGAGTGAAGAGGCTCTTCAACGGTGACGCCCTTTGGTACGTAAAGCACCACGCCCGATTGGGAAAAAGCGCCCACCAGGGCAGCAAACTTGCTTTCTTCGACGTTAACGGTTTTGCCGACCATCCTTGCCAGCAGGTGGGGATATTTCTCTGTGGCGGTACGTAGGTCGGTAAAAATCACACCTTTTTGGGCCAGTTTGTCCTCCAGGCTAACGGTCACACCGCCAGGGAGCAAGACGATCTGCCCGCCATGTTGCTCGCCGGTGAGAGGTAAAAGCAAGTCGGGACGGACAGGCGGCAGGTCCTGGTGAGCGCCGTCTGGGGGGAAGACAAAAGCGTCAGCAGGCAGATTGTGAATGTCGGTGCGTCGCCAAGCTTCCTGGGAGGTGTCGGGCAGGGGAAGGCGCTGAAATGCCTGCCAGGCCTGGGCACGATAGGTTTCCAGGCCAGGGAACGAGGGAATGTCGGCCTGGGTAAAGGCAAAGTTTCTTGTCGCGATCTCGGCTCGTCTGCCACGCGATACGGTAACTTTAGGTTTCTCTTGCATAAGCCACTTCTATGAGTTGCATTCTTCCTTCTGGGAAAGAAGGAAAATGCTAACCGATGCTCCCTTCCATCTGGAGTTGGATCAGGCGGTTCATTTCGACGGCGTATTCCATCGGCAGTTCTTTGACGAGCGGTTCGATGAAGCCGGAGACGACCATGGTGGTGGCTTCCTCTTCGCTGAGACCGCGGCTCATGAGGTAGAAGAGCTGCTCCTCGCCCACTTTGCTGACGGAGGCTTCGTGACCGATGGTGACGTCGTCTTCGTCAATTTCGATGTAGGGATAGGTATCGGAGCGGGACTGCGGGTCGAGCAAGAGCGCGTCGCAGACGACGTTGGATTTGACGCCTTTCGCGCCTTTATAGACCTTGAGCAAGCCGCGATAGGAGGCGCGTCCGCCACCTTTGCTGATGGATTTGGAGGTGATTTTGCTGGTGGTGTTGGGCGCGAAGTGAACCATCTTGGAACCGGCATCCTGAATTTGACCGGGTCCTGCAAACGCCATCGAGAGCATTTCGCCGTGCGCGCCCGGCTCCATCAGGTAGCAGGAGGGGTACTTCATGGTGACCTTCGAGCCGATGTTGGCGTCCACCCATTCATGGGTCGCATCGGCGTAGACCTTGGCGCGCTGGGTGACCAGGTTATAGACATTGTGCGACCAGTTTTGGATGGTGGTGTAGCGCGAGCGCGCGCCCTTCTTGACGATAATTTCGATGACGCCGCTGTGGAAGGAGTCGGTGGTGTATTGGGGGGCAGTGCAGTTGTGCGAGACAACGCCCTCGGCAACGTATGATTCGTCTTCTTCCACGGAGAAGTTGTAGACTTCGGTTTCCATTTCCTCGACGGCGATCTGCTTGATGGGCAGATACATGAAGTTTTCATCGAGCGCAAAGGGGGAACCGCTGGAGTCGCCTGCGGGGGCGTCCACGCCAACGATTGCGCCGAATCGAGGGTTGAAGGGTGAGGCAATCACGACCGCATAAATATTTTGGCGAGGCAGGGGGCGTTCCTGCATATTCACCGACGCGGCGACGCCCAACCTCAAACATGCATCACGGAAGGCGTAAGCCAAATGCGCAGAGACGGTGTTGTAGCGGAACATGTTTTTCTTCGGGTCGTAGCTTCCATCGCCGCGCCACATGCCTTTGACCAATTCGGCGAGCAAGTCGCTATCAGCGCCGGCAACCCATTCGGGGATTCGCTTTTCATACACATTCGAGCCAAATTCACGGGCGAAGGTGCGGGCAATTTCCGTGGACGAAAGCACGAGCGTTTGCCCGTTCTGACGAGGCTTGTTCTCAATGGGCATTTTGCCGAAATAGCGTTCAATGAGTTCTTTTGCATCGGCGAGGTATTCTTTTTCATCGGCATGGAAAGACAAGGTCAGGTAATGTTCATTATCCACGTGACCTTCGGCGAAGTAATATCCAAGCAGGCGGAAGAAGTCCGCTTCATAGGGCAAATTCACTTCGCGATCCACTGCTGCGTGACGGCCGCGCCCCAAGGGAACAACCACAGAATGAGCCAGCACAGGTTCCATGACAGGCTGCGGCACAGGCACAACCAGATAATCGCCTTCCTTGACGCTGTCCGCCCGCGCCCAGGACAATTCGAACGATTTGTTGCGCATGGACTGGCGTTCGCGCCGCACGACCAACAAGGGATGTTCGGCAGTCACCCTCAATTCACGTCCGCTGTCGCCGTAGAAGCGGATGGTATAGATCTTGCCATGATAGGGGCGGACCTGGGTGTGGTATACGCGGCGATAGCGGCCCTGATGGGTCATCACCTCGTCGCCGACTTGAATCGCTTCGATGGGTTTCTCGCCATGGCGGGTGCGGACGCGCGCCCCCTCGAGGAAACAACCCTCCACATAATGCACGGAGGCGCCCTCGTCCACGATGATGAGCGTGCGTTCGAATTGACCGACGTTGGCGGTGTTCAGGCGGAAGTATGCCTGCAGGGGCAAATCCACTTTGACACCTTTCGGCACGTAGACGAACGATCCGCCCGACCAAACGGCAGAGTTGAGCGCGGCGAATTTGTTATCTTCCGGCGGGATGACCGTCCCGAAGTATTCGCGGAACAGGTCGGGGTGCTGTTTCAGGCCATCTTCGATGGAGAGGAAAATCACACCTTGCTTTTCGAGGTGTTCCTGAATGGAGTGATAGACCATCTCCGAGTTGTGGACAATCAACCCTTCGGCGACGAAATTGTGCGGTCCGTCCACTTCGATATCGTACACCGGCTCTACGCCCGCCGGGGTGATGGCTTCGACTTTCGCGTACCCAAACCACTCGTTGACATGATCACGGAAACTGGTCCCTTCTGTCCAAGAAGCCACCCACGCCGGCACACGCTCCTCGAGCGCGCCGCCAGAGAAGCCGTTGACTTCCAGATAACGCGCAATCACGCTGGAGCCTACCGTCATACGATAGGGATTGCCATTTTGGGCAGCAACGCCAAACACACGGGAAGTGACTTGCTTGAACTCCGATCGCAAGGAAGCATCGGTTTGCGGGATAGCAAATTCCACTCGCGCTTTTTCACCATCACGGTGAATGAAGCCATCCCCCATGTACAATCCCAGCCACCACATCAAATCAGCGTCTGTTCGTTCAGGCAAGTTCACCGGCTGATGCCGCCAATTGATTTCCAAATCTGGAGCCGAAAGGGAATAATCTTGACCAACATCCGGCAGGGATTTGGCCACCGCCACCAGGTCGCCGGGCTTGATGTCCCGCAGGTATTTCCATGAGCGCACATAGCGCCCGCGCTGACGGCCTTCCTTGCGCTGGAGTTCAAGAACCAGGAAAGGATGATTCTCAGTGGCACGAATGAGGCGCGTGCCGACCTTGACTTCATATACCGGGCGCTCCCCTTTGGGCATGAACGCCTTGACCGGGGCAGGAATCAGTTGATTGGTCTCTTCATCCAGCGAAAAAACAACATCGCCCGGCAGGATGTCCTTAATAGGCACGATGCCGCGCGCCGTGTAGACGCGCGTATCGCCGCTCAAACACTCATACTGCGCGCCCACTCCGGCCAGGAATTTGCGCTCCGCTTCGGGGATACCCAGTTTGTCGAAGGTGTTCTTGATCGTCTCCGGGACTTCATCCCAGGTGCGCCCCTGCTTTTCCGCAGGACGCACATAATAATAAATTTCGTCCAGGTTTAACCCGGAGAGATCAGGCCCCCAATTGGGCATGGGGCGTTTAAGAAAATGCTCCAACGCCTTCAGGCGAAACTCCAACATCCATTTGGGTTCACCTTTCATGGCCGAAATTTGTTCGACTACTTCACGATCTAATCCTTTGCGAGACTTAAAAACATAATTTTCGGGATCGTGAAAGCCATATTTGTACTGCCCAAATTCTTCTAAGACTTTAGAATCGTCGCTCATGGTCAACTCCATTTACCACTCATCAGGAAGATTCGGCTGATTCTTCTGCTCGTTCGCGAATCCATTCATAACCGTGTTCCTCGAGGTGCAGCGCCAGATCTGGGCCTCCGCTCTCGACAATACGTCCACCCATCATGACGTGAACAACATGGGGCTTGATGTAGTTGAGCAAACGCTGATAGTGGGTAATCACCAGCACGCCCATTTCAGGCCCCATCAGGGCGTTGACTCCTTCGGAGACAATGCGCAAGGCATCAATATCCAGGCCGGAATCGGTCTCATCCAGAATGGCGATTTCCGGTTTGAGAATGGCCATTTGCAGAATCTCCGCCCGTTTCTTTTCGCCACCGGAAAAGCCATCGTTCAAGTAACGTCCGGCAAAAGCCGGGTCCATCTTGAGCATTTCCATTTTTTCTTTCAGCAATTTGCGGAACTCAGGAATCGGAATGCCCTTGTCTTCCGGGTTTTCAGCACGCCGCCGGGCATTGATCGCCGAGCGGAGAAAATTCGCCACCGTCACACCGGGAATGGCCACCGGAT
>JBMFPJ010000067.1:0-8064 GCA_049969175.1 Anaerolineae bacterium
CATCGCGACCTGGGAATGACCGGCCATCACCGCATTTCGAATGCGGGTCAGCATATCAGCAATCGGATCATTAACGCTCATGCTTTCACCTCCCTCCGGCTACCAGGATGACTTCACAACGCCGGGGATTTTGCCAGCCAACGCCAGTTCGCGGAAGCAAATGCGGCACAGGCCAAAGCGGCGAATATAGCCGCGCGGTCGCCCACAACGCTGGCAGCGATTGCGTACCTGCACGCTATGCCGGCGACGGAGTTCACGATATTGCATACATTTCTTTGCCATAGTTACGCTTCCTTCTTGAACGGCATTCCGAGCAATTGTAACAATGCGCGGGCTTCATCATCCGTGCGCGCCGTGGTGACGATGGTAATTTCCATGCCGCGCAGTTTATCAATTTTGTCATACTCGATCTCAGGAAAGACCAGCTGGTCTTTCAGACCGAGGGTGTAGTTGCCACGACCGTCAAACGCGTTCGCCGAGACGCCGCGAAAATCGCGCACGCGCGGCAGAGCCACATTCATCAAACGGTCCAGAAAAGCCCACATGCGCTCCCCGCGCAAGGTGACTTTTGTTCCGATAATGCGTCCCTCGCGCAATTTAAACGCCGCAATGCTTTTGCGTGCTTTATTAAGCACGGGTTTCTGACCAGTGATTTGCATCAAATCGGAAACCGCGGCTTCAAGCGCTTTGGGGTTATCGAGAGCCTCACCCAGGCCAATATTGACAACCACTTTTTCGATTCGCGGCACCTGCATTACGTTCTTGTAATTGAACGCTTTAAACAGGGCCGGAGCTACTTCGGTTTTGTATCGTTCCAGCAAATGATTCATTCTCAACGCTCCATGGCTCAGTCAATCAAAGCCTGGCAGTTTTTGCAGACGCGATGCGCACCGGCTTCATCACGATGAACGCCCACTCGCGTCGCCTCATTGCACTTCGGGCAAACCAACATGACATTGGAAATATCAATGGGACCCTCGAATTGAATGCGGCCCGGGTTGATCTGCCGACCGGACTGTGTCTGCACCTGGCGCTGGTGCTTGGTGCGGATGTTCACACCCTGAACGACCACACGTCGCTCTTTGAGCAGCACATTGATCACCTCGCCGCGCTTTCCTTTGTCTTCGAGACGCCCACTGATGACTTCTACGGTGTCGCCTTTACGAATTTTGACCTTCATGACTACACTCCCACGCTGCCTAAATGACTTCCGGGGCGAGCGAAACGATCTTCATGTAGCCTTTATCACGCAATTCACGTGCTACCGGGCCAAAGATACGGCTGCCCTTCGGGTTGGTACCATCATTGTCCAGAATCACCGCAGCGTTATCGTCAAAACGAATGTAAGAGCCATCTTCACGGCGCCATTCTTTCGCACAGCGCACGATCACGGCGCGGACGACTTCGCTTTTCTTCACTGCACCTTGCGGAGCAGCCGATTTCACGGTGGCAACGACCACATCGCCGACCAAGCCATATTTGCGCTTGGAACCGCCTAGCACATGAATCACCAGCAGCTCGCGCGCGCCCGAGTTATCGGCCACTTTGAGACGAGACTCGTGTTGGATCATGGCTTACTCTCCTATTCCAGCATCGGCCGTGCGAGTCTCGCGCTTGAGCACTGCTTCTACCACCCAGCGTTTCTCGCGGGAGATCGGGCGGGATTCGACGATTTGTACCTCGTCACCAATCTGACAACCGATCTCATCATGGGCCTTCACACGCTTGCTGCTGTACACGACCTTCTTATACAGCGGATGGCGATATTTGCGCGTGATCTCAACCACGACCGTTTTGGTCATTTTGTTGCTGGTCACAATACCAGTCATACGACGACGATTATTCATGCTTCACCTTCCTGAGCAGTCGCACGCTCGAATTCGCGCAGAATGGTTTCCATGCGGGCAATATCCCGGCGCAAGAGGCGCAGACGGCTGGTATCGGTCAACTGACCAGTCACCTGTTGAAAGCGCAGGTTCATCAATTCCTGACGCGCATCAATCAACTTCGAGCGGATCTGCTCTACCGAGAGTGCGCGAATTTCTTTTGCCTTCATAGCCTATTCGCCTCCTTCGTGGCGAGCCACGATTTTGGTCTTGATGGCAAATTTATACTGCGCGCTCTTCAGCGCGGCCACGGCAATCTCTTCGGGCAGGCCACCTACCTCGAACATGATGCGGCCCGGCTTCACCACCGCGACATAGTATTCCACGTTCCCTTTACCGGAACCCATACGCGTTTCAGGCGGTTTATGGGTGTACGGCTTGGCCGGGAAAATGCGGATCCAGACTTTGCCGCGGCGTTTCATTTCGCGGACGATTGAGCGGCGCGCTGCCTCAATCTGGCGGGCGGTCACCCAACCGGGTTCCAATGCTTGCAGACCGAATTCTCCAAAGGAGACTTCCGCACCTCGCAAGGCCTTCCCTTTCAAGCGACCGCGCATTTGCTTGCGCCATTTAACACGTTTTGGCATCAACATAATAACTACCTCACTTCAAGCGACTGTGCGCTTACTCGCTGACGTATACGCCTTCAGTAGACTCGGCTTTTTCTTCGACTTCGGGCTTGGCCTCGCCTTTATAAATCCAGACTTTCACGCCAATTTGCCCGTAAGTCGTCGTTGCCTCGGTCTTGGCAAAATCAATGTTGGCGCGCAGGGTTTGCAGCGGAACGCGCCCTTCACGCAGCCAGACGTCGCGGGCCATTTCGGCGCCCGCCAGACGGCCACCCACCGCGATCTTGATGCCCAAAGCACCCTGGCGCATCGCTTGTTGAATCGCACGTTTCATCGCGCGACGATAAGCAATGCGGCGCTCCAGTTGATCGGCAATGTTATAGGCCACCAGCATGGCATCCGTATCCGGCGATTCGATTTCTTTAATATCCAGCTCGACCTTTTTACCGATCAGGGCTTCCAGCGCCGAGCGGATCTTCTTCACGCCCTCGCCTTTGCGACCGATCAAAATGCCGGGCTTGGCAGTGTGGATCGCCACACGGATTTTTCCGGGGGTGCGTTCAACATCCACGCGAGAGATTCCGGCTTTGCCGCTGATCACGGCTTCGGGCAATTCCTGGCGAAGTTCGCGCACTTTGGCGTAAGCCGCCGCGCCGCCTTTGGAATCGATGCCCATTAACAGGCTGCGAATGGCCAGGTCCTGGTGGAGTTGCTCGCGGTATTGATTCCCGTCCGCGAACCAACGGCCGTTCCACATTTGATTAATGCCCAGGCGCATACCAATCGGGTGAACTTTTCGACCCATAATTTCTCCTTATGCTCCACGTTCACGCAAAATAACGGTCACATGCGAGGAGCGGCGCAAAATCGGTTTGAAACGACCGCGCGCCCCAAAGCGGCGCCACTTGCGTGTGGGCGCTTCGTCTGCAAAAATTTTGGCGACATACAGGTCATCGCGACTGACGCCGAAGCCACCAGTTTGCGCACCGGCAAGGCTGCCCGTTTGGGCGTGAAGCGCAAAATTTCCAGCGCTTCGGTTGCGCTCTTGCCGCGAATCAGGTCAATCACCAGGCGCACTTTTTGAGCAGACATGGGAAGGAAGCGCAGATGAGCGCGAATATCAGTCATATCTCACCTTCCTATGCAGACTTCTCCGCGGCAACATGACCACGGAATGTGCGGGTAGGGGCAAATTCGCCCAAACGATGACCAACCATGTTTTCGGTGATGTAAATCGGCACATGGCGGCGCCCATCATGGACTGCGATGGTATGCCCCACCATTTGAGGGAAAATCACACTATCGCGGCTCCAGGTGCGAATCACTTTTTTCTCGCCCTTCTGGTTCATGGCCTCAATGCGTTTGAGCAACTTCGGATGAACGTAAGGCCCTTTTTTCAATGATCGTGACATATCTGCGTACCTCGTTTACTCTCTCAGCGCCTAGCGGCCCGACTTGCTGCGCCGGCGCACGATGTACTGATCCGTTTGTTTATTACGGCGCGTCTTGTAACCCAGGGTGGGTTTGCCCCACGGGCTCTTTGGCCCGGGCAAACCAATAGGCTGGCGACCTTCACCACCACCATGCGGGTGATCGCGCGGGGTCATGGCTGAACCGCGAACGGTGGGGCGGATACCCATATGGCGCTTGCGTCCCGCCTTCCCCAGTTTGATATTGTTATGATCCAGGTTGCCAACCTGTCCAATGGTTGCATAACAGGTCTGGCGAATCAAGCGCACTTCACCCGAAGGCATACGAATTTGGGCATAATCGCCCTCCTTCGCCAGCAATTGAGCCGCACTACCCGCCGAACGAACCAGCTGACCGCCTCGTCCTTCGTAAAGCTCAATGTTGTGAATGAGCGTGCCAACCGGGATATTGGCAATCGGCAGCGAATTCCCCGGGCGAATTTCGGCCGTGGGGCCCGACATCACTGTATCACCAACCTTCAGATCCAGCGGCGCAACGATATAGCGTTTTTCTCCATCGGCATAATGGAGCAACGCCAGGCGTGCCGTGCGATTGGGATCATATTCAATAGCAGCCACTCTGGCAGGGATACCATGCTTATCGCGCTTGAAATCCACCAGGCGAATAAAGCGACGATTCCCACCGCCACGATGGCGAACTGTCACGCGACCGTACACGTTCCGCCCGCCCAGTTTATGCCGGGGGATAAGGAGCGAGCGTTCAGGCTCAGTCTTGGTAATTTCCTCAAAAGTGTAACCGGTCATCCCCCGCTGACCAGGTGTTACCGGTTTATATTTCTTAACTGCCATTACTGCACCCCTTCAAAGATCGGGAGGGTTTGACCCTCAGCGAGGGTCACAATGGCCTTCTTGTAAGAAGGACGACGCACCAGCAAACGGCGGCTGCGGGCACGACGGCCGCGCTTGGCCGGCATATTGATAATGTTCACACGCACTACATTCACGTCAAAAATCGTTTCCACTGCATCTTTGACCTGTGTACGCGTGGCACCGTTGGCGACAACAAACGCATACTGGCTCAGTTTGCCCGACTGATAACTGGATTTTTCGGTCACCAGGGGGCGGAGCAGGACATCATAAATCGTGGTCATGTCTTGTCTCCTATCCAAGGTGCGCGGTCAGAACATCAATCGTTTTGAGCGGCAAAATGACCTTCTCGTAACCGAGCAGATCCCGCACGTTGAGATAACTGGCAAGCAACACTTTGGTGCCTTGCAGGTTATCGGCTGAGCGCATCACCATATCGTAATTCTGGTCTTTTTCCGCCATCAGCACCAGGGCACTGGCCGAACCAACCAGGTTGTTCAGTGCCTGAGCCATCAGGCGAGTTTTGGGTTCGGCGAGGGTCAATTCATCCACTACAACAATGCCCGCTTCGGCCGCTTTCGCCGAAAGTGCGGAGCGCAGAGCAGCGCGGCGCATCTTGCGCGGCATCCGCAGTTCGTAGCTGCGCGGCTGAGGAGTGTGAACACGCCCACCGCCCTTCCATTGAACCGCTCGAATGGAACCCTGGCGAGCGCGACCGGTCCCTTTTTGTCGCCATGGTTTGCGCCCACCACCAGAAACCTCCCCGCGGGTCTTGGTCTTGTGGGTGCCCAGGCGAGCATTGGCCAGTTGACGCACATAGGCCTGGTGCATCAGATCAATATTGATAGGGGCTTCAAAGATTTTCGCCGGCAATTCGATCTGGCGAATCTTTTGGCCTTCCATGTTGAAAATATCTACTTTCATGGCTAATCTTGCTCCCATTTCCACGCGCCTACTGCTTGCGCGCCTCTTTAATCAAGACGAGGCCGCCCTTTGGCCCAGGTACTGCACCATGGACGCCCAGCAGATTACGCTCCGCGTCAATCAGCACAACCTTGAGATTTTGTGCTGTAACGCGATCCGTTCCCATGTGGCCTGCCCCCCGCGAACCTTTGTAAACGCGCCCAGGCGTAGTTCCTGAACTGCGCGAACCCGGAGCACGCTCACGATCGGAAGTGCCGTGGGTGGCATTCATGCCGTGGAAATGATGGCGTTTGACTGCGCCGGCAAAGCCCTTGCCTTTGCTTACGCCAACCACGTCCACACGCTCACCAAGCGTGAAAACTTCTACGGTGAGTTTATCGCCGACATTGAGCGAATGGTCTTTTGCATGGAATTCGCGCAAATAGCGCAGGGGGGGCAGCTGATTGACCTTGAGGTGGCCGAGCTGGCCATTGGTCAGCCGCTTGGGGTTTACCTCGGCAAAACCCAGTTGCACGGCCGAGTATCCTTCTTTTTCCGGTGTGCGTACCTGGGTAACGTAACAAGGCCCAGCTTCGATGAGCGTTACCGGAAGAGCAACGCCGTGTTCATCGAAGATCTGGGTCATGCCGATCTTCTTTCCTATCAGCCCTTTCAACATGCTCACTTTTCTCCTTAACAAAAATTTTGTCGAGACTGTCAGCCGGGGCTTCGGCTGCATCATCTCCGTGCAGCGTAGTCAGTGGGTCGGGTGCGAAGCGGGGATAGCGGTTCTACACCCGGACCCACTCTTGCGCTGTCCATTACCAGTTTTTTACATGCTCTTCTGCTGCGTTCGTTGAACGCCTCAGTCTTACAAAAGGATGAACTTCCTAAATCTTGATCTCGATATCCACGCCGGCGGGTAAATTCAACCGCATCAGCATATCAATGGTTTTAGAATCAGGATCGAGAACATCAATCAAACGGTTATGCGTGCGAATTTCAAAATGCTCGTGTGAGTCCTTGTCAATGAAAGTCGAGCGCCGAATTGTAAACCGTTCTATCTTGGTTGGCAAGGGTACTGGCCCAATGACATGGGCACCCGTACGTTCGGCTGTCTCGACGATGCGCTTGGCAGATTGATCCAAGACACGGTGATCGTAAGCCTTAAGGCGAATGCGAATTTTCTGCTTGGCCATACTCCACCTATTCCAGGATCTTGGTGACGACACCTGCGCCGACGGTCAGGCCGCCTTCGCGGATGGCGAACTTCGAGCCTTGCTCCAGCGCCACCGGTACGATCAATTCCACCGTCAGGTTCACGTTGTCGCCCGGCATCACCATTTCCACGCCTTCCGGCAGGGTGATGTTCCCGGTCACGTCCATCGTCCGAATGTAGAACTGCGGCCGATACCCGCTGAAGAACGCCTTATGTCGCCCACCTTCCTCTTTCTTCAGCACGTACACTTCCGCCAGAAACTTCTTATGCGGCGTGATCGACCCCGGCTTGGCCACCACCTGTCCGCGCTCCACGTCATCACGTTCAATGCCGCGCAGCAGCAGACCTACATTGTCTCCGGCGATGCCTTCATCCAACTGCTTGTGGAACATCTCCACACCCGTCACCACCGAGGTCAGACTCTTTTCCCGCAACCCCACGATTTCCACCGGGTCCCCTACTCGCACCACACCGCGGTCAATCCGTCCCGTCACCACCGTCCCGCGCCCTTTGATCGAGAACACGTCCTCAATCGACATCATGAACGGCTTGTCAATTTCCCGCTTCGGCTCCGGTATGTATTCGTCTATCACCCGCAGTAATTCGCGGATGCAGTCGTATTCCGGCGCCATCGGATCCGTCGACGGGCTTTCCAACGCCTTCAACGCACTCCCGCGCACGATCGGCGTCGTATCCCCAGGAAAGCCGTACTGGTTCAGCAACTCGCGCAACTCCAACTCCACCAGCTCCAGCAACTCCGGGTCATCCATCATATCCACTTTGTTCAGAAACACCACGATGCTCGGCACTTCTACCTGACGCGCCAGCAGCACATGTTCCCGCGTCTGCGGCATCGGCCCGTCCGGCGCCGCCACCACCAGGATCGCTCCATCTACCTGCGCCGCCCCCGTGATCATGTTCTTGATGTAGTCACGGTGCCCCGGCATGTCCACGTGCGCATAGTGCCGCTTCGCCGTCTGATACTCTACATGCGCAATGTTAATCGTGATGCCGCGCGCTTTCTCTTCCGGCGCATTGTCAATCTGGTCATACGCCTTGAATTCGGCCTGACCCATCAACGACGCCACCTTCGTGATCGCCGCCGTCAGCGTCGTCTTCCCATGATCAATGTGCCCCATCGTCCCTACGTTCAGATGTGGCTTGCTCCGATCAAATTTTTGCTTCGCCAT
>JBMFPJ010000068.1:0-8039 GCA_049969175.1 Anaerolineae bacterium
GATGAACATCCCGAAGAAACGCTCCAGGTAATTTTCACCTACTCATCTTGATTCCATGGAGTGAGTGAAATGTACACACTCGCCGTTCGACGCCAATTCATTGCCCGGCACTTTCTCATTGGAGGAGATTGGGGCGCGGAGAATTTCCCCAACTCTCATCAATACTTGCTGGAATTGCAGCTGGAGGGTCAACAGCTCGATTCGCATGGCTATCTGTGCGATATTGTAGAGGTGGAAAGGCACCTCGATCAGGTCACTGCGCAGTACAAAGAGAAACTACTCAATGATTGCCCCGAATTTGCCGGCTTGAACCCTTCATTAGAACACTTCGCTCGTATTCTGGCCATTGCCCTCCATGAGCGGATTCGAGCAGAAAACGTGACCGCTCTGCGAGTGGTCCTGTGGGAGCATGAGCACGCCTGGGCAGCGTATCGGGTGGAGAGATCATTCTGATTGACCATGAAAATCGGCCTCGTCATTTACGGCTCGCTGAGTACGCTCAGCGGAGGGTATTTTTATGACCGCAAGCTGGTAGAGACGTTGCGCGCGGCGGGGGATTCGGTTGAAATCTTCAGTTTGCCCTGGCGCAATTATGCTGCTCATCTGCTGGATAATGTGCACTTTCGACTGCCAGAAGAGCTGGATATTCTCATTCAAGACGAACTCAATCACCCTTCTCTGCTTGTGGCCAATCGGCAGCGGCATCCCTCTCCGGTGGTCAGCCTGGTGCATCACTTGCGGTGCAGCGAAGCACGGCCACACTGGCAAAACTGGCTGTATCGGCTGGTAGAACGGCACTATTTGCAAAGCGTGGATGGCTTTATCTTCAATTCTGAGACGACGCGGCGAGAAGTGCAACAGCTAGCAGGCCGGGCACGACCTTTCGTAGTCGCGCCCCCTCCTACGGATCGCTTTGGGGTGCAGGTTTCAGAAGAGGAAATCATCCGCCGGGCTCATGCTTCTGAGTTGAGGATTTTGTTTTTGGGGAATGTGATTCAGCGTAAAGGATTGCATCTTCTCCTCGAGGCTTTGAGTGAAGCAACCTTTGATTTTCGACTGGATGTGGTCGGCTCACTGAGTTTTGAACCAGGTTACGCCCAGGCTATGCAAGATAAGGCAAGGAGGTCAGGGTTGGCCCAGCGGGTCTTTTTCCATGGGGCGTTAGATCAGGAACCCCTGGCTGAAAAATTGCGGACAGCACATGTGCTGGCTCTGCCATCCAGCTATGAAGGGTTTGGGATTGCGTACCTGGAGGGGATGGGGTTTGGCCTGCCGGCCATCGGCACAGATCAGGGGGCAGCGGGGGAGATTTTGCGCCATGGTGTGGACGGATTCATCGTCAGCGGAGGGGATGCCCGGGAACTGGCAGACCGGCTGAGGTTCCTGGCTGAGAGGCGGGAGGTGTTGGCTCAAATGGGGGTAGCCGCTCGGGAGCGGTATCTTCGCCAGCCGAGTTGGGAGCAAACATCCCATCAAATTCGCAAGTTTTTGTGCGCACTGGTGGAGATGAGCGATTTGGCGCGTTCGCCGTTATAATTCGCCCCATGAATTTTTTAATTACTGGAGCAGCAGGGTTTCTCGGTTCGGCACTGGCCAATCACCTGGCGCGCGAGGGGCATCAGGTGCGTGGGTTGGATGACCTTTCGACCGGAGATCCACAGGCGTTATCGCCCGATGTACATTTCACCCGCGGAGACGTAAATGACCGCCCAAAGTTGTGGACGTTGTTGCAGGAGGTGGATGTGGTGTACCACCTGGCGGCGCGCGTCTCGGTGCCGGAATCGATTTTGTATCCGCGCGACTATAACGTGGTCAACGTGGGGGGGACGGTGGCCCTGATGGAAGCCATTCGCGATGTGGGGGTGAAACGGGTGGTGCTGGCTTCTTCCGGGGCGGTGTATGGCGATCTGGAGGAGCAGCCGCTTAAGGAGAGCGCCACGCCCAACCCTCGCTCACCTTATGCCGTCTCGAAGCTGGCGGCGGAGTATTATGTGCGCACGATTGGCAAGCTGTGGAATATCGAAACGGTCAGTTTACGAATTTTCAATGCCTACGGGCCGGGTCAGCATTTGCCGCCTTCGCATCCGCCGGTAGTCCCCCATTATTTACGTCAGGCGCTGCGTGGTGGAACACTGGTGGTGCACGGTGATGGTACCCAGACGCGTGATTACGTTTTTGTGGATGATGTGATCTCGGCGATGGTGGCTGCAGCGACGGCACCAGGAATCAATGGGTTGGTGATCAACGTCGGTTCGGGGCGCGAGACTTCGGTGCGTGACCTGGTGAAACTGGTATTGGAGATCACCGGCAGTAAGGCGAATGTGGTGTACAACTCGCAAACTTCAGGCGGGGTGCAACGGATGTGTGCAGACCTGACTCTGGCACAGGAGAAATTGCGCTTTCAGCCTTCTATCAAGTTGGAGGAGGGTTTGCGCCTGACGTTGCAACGGGATCCGCGGTTCCGTTGAGCAGGGGAGCAATCGTGGATGGTGAAATTTTGCCACGTTCATTTTATGCTCGTCCAACCCTGACCGTGGCGCGCGAGTTGCTTGGGGCACGGCTGGTGCGCGTGTTGGATGGGGTACGCCTTTCGGGTTGGATTACCGAGACGGAGGCTTATATCGGCGAGGAGGACCTGGGTTGCCATGCACGGGCGGGACGTACGCCACGCACGCAGGTGATGTATGGCCCGCCGGGGCGCGCGTATGTTTACTTCACTTATGGCAATCACTGGATGTTGAACGCGGTGACGGAGCAGGAGGGCTTTCCGGCGGCGGTGTTGATTCGGGCGATCTGGCCGGTAGAAGGGGCCGAGGTCATGGCGGCGCGACGAGGGGGGCGCGATACCTTCGGACCGGGGAAGCTATGCCAGGCAATGGGAATCGATCGGGCGTTGAATACGGCCGATTTAACGGAGCCCACCTGCGGTCTGTGGATTGAGGCGGGGGTGAAAATCCCCGATTCCGCCGTGACGATTGGGCCGCGCGTGGGGTTATATCATGTGCCAGAGCCGTGGAAGTCCATGCCCTGGCGATTTCTAATCAAAGACCCTGCTGCATTATTTCGCTAACCGAGGAGAGAAAACATGGGATTGCTCGCTGGAAAGAACGCTTTGATTTTCGGGCTGGCCAATGAGCGCTCGATTGCCTGGGGGATTACGCAGGCTTTCAAACGAGAAGGCGCCAATTTGGGAATCAGTTACGCCGGGGAGGCGCTCAAGCGGCGCGTTTTGCCCCTGGCTGAACAGGTGGGTTGTCAATGGGTGGAAGAGTGCGATGTGAGTCGCGATGATCAGATCGCCGAAGTAGCGGAGAAAGCGGCTGCTCACTTTGGCAAGATTGATGTGCTGGTGCACTCGATCGCTTTTGCCGGGCGAGATGAGCTTTCCGGCCCGTTTTATAACACCACGCGTGAGGGATTCAAGACAGCGATGGATATTTCGGTGTATTCGTTCGTGGCGCTGGCCAGGGCGTTTCAACCATTTTTGAATCCGGGCGCCTCGCTGATGTGCCTGACGTATTACGGTTCGGTAAAGGTGGCGCCACATTATAATGTGATGGGGGTGGCCAAAGCCGCTCTGGAGGCTTCGACACGTTATCTGGCTTATGATTTTGGGCCACAAAAGATTCGGGTAAATGCGATTTCCGCCGGGCCGATTCGCACTCTGGCAGCGGCAGGGGTGAGTGGTTTCCGCGATATGTACAAGCATTTCGCTGATGTTTCCCCCCTGGGCGAAAACGTCACGATTGAGGATGTGGGCAACGCGGCAGTGTTCCTGGCCTCGGATCTCTCGAAAAAAATCACCGGTGAGGTTTTGTATGTGGATGCCGGTTTCAACATTATGGGAGTGCAAATGCCCCTGAAGAGCAAGGAAGGCAGTGAGGGGGGATAGCCGAAGAAAGACGAGAAGTCAGATAAAAAGGCCTCCGAAGTCGGCGAGATTTCGGGGGTTTTATTTTTTTGAGAAAGCCTCAGTGGAGCGGTAAACACAAACCAGCAGGTGGATTTTCTACGGTAAAATTGGAATATGTTCAAACGAAGTTCTCCTCCTTCCGAGCTGGTGCAACCCATTCAGGCCGTGGAGCGGATTACCTCCGTGCTTGGTGCTGGCATTGTCTGGCATGGATCGATCAATGGCAGCGGCGGGGTGCGCATTGAGGGTGCCTTCGAGGGTGAAATTGCCTTGCGAGGGATGCTGGTAGTCGGTGAAACTGGACGCGTCACCTGTCAAAATGTACGTGCCAACAGTGTGATTGTGGCAGGTGCAGTGCGCGGCAACATCACCACTCAAAAGCTGGAAATCCGCTCGACGGGACGGGTGTGGGGCGATGTAGTGACCACGGCTTTCGTCACTGAAGAAGGCGCTTTTCTGCGCGGGCAGATTCGCATGGAAGAAACGGTCGATCTGGACCTGGGCCCGGCTCCCGACACCACGCCTTCAGAGGCAGCGGTGGCTGAATCGGCCCTGCAGGCACCTGCGCCCCTGAATGCCCCAATCGCGAGCGAAGAGCCACAATCCACGCGTAAAAAGAAGGCGATATAATGTATTTGTTACTGACGCCTGGCGCAATCGTCTAGAAGGTGACAATCCAGCGTAGCGCGGAATTCATTCCACAACCTAAAGCGACATGAATGCCGCGCTACAAAATCTTCGCGGTTGTGATAGTTTTTCAAGAGCCATTGTATAGCCAGGCGTGGATGGAGAAAGCCTTACAGCGGAGTTGTGAGGAGTAGTCACAAAAAAGTTGGAAAAACAGATGGCTCAATTGGAAAAGAGTAAAGGAAATCCATCAGCGAAGCGAAAAAATAAGATCGCCGCCGCATAGATGCCCATGCGCTACCGCCAGCTTTCTATCCAGACTCAACGCGAATTCCCCAATAATGCACGCACGCCCGGCTTTGGCTGGCTGGTGCGGGCTGGTTATATTAGCCGCGAACAGGTTTTATTGCCCCTTGGTGAGCAGGCCATTGCCCGGTTGCGGCAAATGGCTGCCAAACCCTCGTTCTTTCATCGTCTGGCTTTGCCCGTGCTGAGCCATGGCGAAGAGACATATTTCCCTTTCTCCGACGGCGCCCTTGAAATCATGTATTGCCCGGTCTGTGGCTCTGTCTCTCGCCGGGAAATCGCCAAAGCACACAAAACGCCTTTTTCGGATGAGACGCCGCTCCCCATCGAAAAAGTCAGCACTCCCGAATGCAACACTATCGAGTCACTGGCCAGTTTTCTCAACATTCCCAAAGAAAAAACCGCCAAAGCGCTGATGTTCACCCGCCTGGAAGACGGGCAATTCGTTTTTGTGGTGGTGCGCGGCGATATGACTCTGAGCGAGGCCAAGCTGAAAAGTGTGGTGGGAGATTTTCGCCTGGCAACCCCTGAGGAGATTCTCCGCGCCGGTGCGGTGCCCGGATATGCTTCGCCGGTCGGCTTGCAAAAAGCGTTGATCGTGGTAGACGATTTGATTCCCCGCTCCCCGAACCTGGTGGCAGGCGCTAATGAAGCAGGTTATCACCTGCGCAATGTCAACTGCGGGCGCGACTACCTCCCCCACCTGGTGGCGGATCTCACCCTGGCCCAGGCCGGAGATCGTTGCCCGAGATGTCAGACAGGGCTTTCTCTCCTGCCTGCTGAGCTCTTGGCTACGCGCAACGACTTCTTTTTCGAAAAAATCTTGCGCGCTCTCGCCGAGACCCATCACGACGACCGCGGTCTGACTTTTCCCCCCTCCGCCGCGCCGTTCGACGTGTACCTGATGCATATCCCCGGCCGCGAATTAGATACCGCGGCAATCGCTCAGGATGTCTTCATCCGCCTGGAAAACGCCGGCCTGACCGTGCTCTTCGATGACCGCGATGAACGCGCCGGAGTGAAATTCAATGATGCCGACCTGATCGGCTGTCCGCTGCGCGTCACGGTGGGAGAAAAGAACCTCAAAGAGGGTCAGGTAGAACTGAAATGGCGCAAAAGTGGCGAACAAAACCTGGTTTCTCTGGAAGATCTCAGCGAATTTATCCGCAAGCGATTCACCGAAATTCCCTCAAAGTAGCGTTATACTTCCCCGCATGACCAAAATGACCATTCCCATGTCTTCTCCTGACCTGAGCGAGGCTGATCGTCAGGCTGTGCTCAACGTGCTGCATACGCCCATTCTCAGCATGGGCCAGCATACCCTGGGTTTCGAAAAAGCTTTTTGTGACCTGACCGGTGCCAGGCACGCCATTTCGGTAAATTCTGGCACGGCCGGGCTGCATTTGTGCGTGCGCGCCGCGGGAATCAGTGCTGGCGATTTGGTGATTACCACACCTTTCTCCTTTGTAGCTTCCACCAACGTTTTGCTCTTCGAGAATGCCATCCCTGTGTACGTGGACATTGACCCACGTACCGGGAATATTCAGCCAGAAGGGGTGGCAGATGCGGTGAAAAATATCGAAAAATACCTGCCGCGTAAAGGCGCTGAGCAAAGAGGAACACTGAAAGCCATCTTGCCAGTGGATGTATTTGGCCAGCCCGCGGATATGGACGCCATCCACGCCGTGGCGCGCCAGTATGGCCTGAAAGTGATCGAAGACTCGTGCGAAGCCCTGGGAGCCACCTACAAAGGTCGGCCGGCGGGTCGGCTGGGCGATTTCGGCGTCTTTGCTTTTTATCCGAACAAGCAAATCACCACCGGTGAAGGGGGGGTGATCGTCACCGATGACGATGAAGCCGCCAACTTGATGCGGGCGTTGCGCAACCAGGGCCGTGCTCCAGGAGATACCTGGTTGCAACACACCTATCTGGGTTACAACTATCGGCTGGATGAGATGTCGGCAGCACTGGGCGAAGCGCAAATGAATCGGCTGGAAGAACTGCTCCGAAAGCGGGAACAGGTGGCCGCCTGGTACGAAGCGAGGTTGGCCAAAATCCCGGGGGTAGAGTTACCCTTTATCGCCGCGGAGACCACGCGCATGTCGTGGTTCGTGTACGTGATTCGCCTGGATGCAAAACTAAATCGGGAAATCATCGCTCGCAAGCTGGAAGCGCGTGGCGTGCCCGTACGTCCCTACTTTCTGCCGATTCACCTGCAACCTTATATGGTTGAACGCTTTGGCTGGCGAGAAGGCGACTTTCCCGTGACCGAAGACCTGGGGCGCCGCAGCCTGGCCATCCCCTTCAGCGGCGTAATGAGCGAAGAACAGGTCGAATACGTCTGCCAGGCCATTCGCCAGGTATTGAGCGAAGCATGAACGAAGTCCCCGCCGACAACGGTTACTTTCCACCCCCACGCCAACGCGGGCTGCTGATACACGGACTGCTGATCGCCGGGTTAGCAGCCCTCAGCCTGTGGGCCGGCCTGAATTTGATCCGCGCGTCGGTAGGACCAGCGTTCCTGGCTTATTTGTTATGCACTGCCCTGGCTGTCTTGCCCCTCCCCTTTTTGGGCTATCGGCTTTATGCGTTGCTGCGCTCCGGCTATACGCTGGAACGCGAGCGGTTGATTCTGCGCTGGGGGCTGCGGATAGAAGAGATCCCCCTCTCCGACATCGAGTGGATTCGTCCAGCCAGCGATCTGGAACATCCGCTTAGCCTGCCATGGCTGCGCCTGCCCGGCGGTTTGCTTGGGCTGCGGCGTCACGTAGATTTGGGGCAGGTGGAATTCCTGGCAGCCGAACCGCACAACCTGCTGCTGGTGGGCACCACCCGGCGCGTTTACGTCATCTCACCCGCCGAGGCGCGAAGGTTTGTCCAGGCCTTTGCCCGCGCCATCGAGCTGGGCAGCCTGGTTCATGCCGAAGCCCGCTCACAATATCCCACTTTCATCATCAGTCAGGCCTGGGAAAACCTGATGGCGCGCTATCTATGGGTCAGCGGTGCGTTGTTGAATGCCGGTCTGTTCATCTGGGTGACCCTGCTCATCCCCACCCTGGGGCAAATCACCCTGGGAGCGCAATTCGGCCCGGAAGTTGCCCAAACCGTGCCAGCCACGCAGCTGATTCTGCTACCCATGGTCAGTATTCTGCTCTTCCTGATCGGTTGGGGAGCGGGGCTGAACTTTTACCGT
>JBMFPJ010000069.1:0-8030 GCA_049969175.1 Anaerolineae bacterium
TGCAGTGGGAAATTATACTGCGCGGGGGGAGTTGCTATCCACGAAGATTGCACGAATGAACGAATGTTCGCCCTGCCAGGCGGGCTCTTGCGGACGGTCTGCGGCAAGGGGAAAACTTGCTCTACGGTGCGGGTTGTTTGGGCAAGGCAGAGTGTAAAGTCTCATAAATTCGTACCTTACCCAATCTTCTACAACCTTATAACCCTGCTGTTTACGACGCCTGCGCCAATGTTTGTGCCTCGCAATGGCATGCCTGAATAGATACTCTGCGGCAGCAAATCAAATATTGATCTGGCCATCCGCAGCAGCAAATCATTGTGTCAGCTGGGGAAAATCTGCTCAAAGGCTTCGGGGCAATATTTTTGCACCATTTCGGAGGAAAGGCCATTTTCTTTGCAAATTTCGGCATACAAATCTGCCGAGGGACGTTTGATGCGCCGTTGTGTTTCGAGCTCAAGTCCCCACAAGCCAAAGCGTTGCGTCCAGCCACGTTCCCATTCGAAGTTATCCACCAGTGACCAATAGAAATAGCCCTTGACCGGCCAGTTGAAATTCACTGCCCGCCAGACCTGGTGGATGTGCCGGGCAATGTAGCGTGGCCGCATGTGATCGTCAGCGTCCTCCACGCCGTTTTCAGTGATCAGAATCGGCAGGTCCGGGTAGGTGCGAACCGCCCACTTGATGGAGTCAAAAATCCCTTCGGGGATGTTCGCCAGGAAACGGGTGTCGCTCAGATCGGCATCTTCGGGAAAATCAGCGTGGGTGAAGAGTTCTTTACGTTTGGCAAGGTTGAAGGAAATGGTATCTACTGAATAATAATTCAGTCCAAGATAATCCTGCGTGCCTTTGGCTTCTGGCACGGCAAGGTTGCCCAGCGGCGAGCGCATCACTCCGCTATGAATGGCCGTGGGAAAGGCCATGTTGACGCCGGCATAGCGGATGTTGCGCATCAGGACATCGAGGGGGAACCAGGGGCGTTTGGCGACCATTGGGCGGTAGTGTAGGGCATACCCGACGCGCGCCTCGTATTGAATCTGGTGAATGGCATGATAGGCAACAGCATGGGCACGGAGCAGGTTGGCTTCCACCTGAATGGCCCGCTTCAAATCCTGGACGCCCGGGGGGAAAGCGCCATTGGCGTAGCCGCTCAGGGCATAGACGTTGGGTTCATTGATGGTACACCACAGGGTCACGTATTCTTTCAAGGCCTCGACGGTTTTGCGCACAAATTTTTCGAAGTAAACGATGGCTTGTGGGTTTTCCCAACCGCCCATTTCGGTGAGCCAGAGCGGATCGGTGAAATGGTGCAGGGTGAGCAGAGCGGTCATGCCGCGCTCGCGCAGTCCGCGCAGCATCAGGCGGTAATGCTCGAGGGCGTCCTCATCCCAGCGATCGGGGGTCGGCTGGATGCGACTCCACTCGACCGAGAAGCGGTGGGCGTTTTGTCCGGCTTCGGCAGCACGGTCGAAATCTTCTTTCCAGCGCCCCCCCCACCAATCACAGGCCAGGCCTGAGCGACCGTTGGTGTGTCCTTCTTCTTCCCATTTCCACCATTGGTTGTTGGTATTGTTTCCTTCGACTTGATGGGCTGCCGTAGCCGTACCCCATAAAAATCCGCGCGGAAAATGAAAAGTTGCCTGAGGCATAGATTCTCCTGAATGGATTATTTACAGATGCAGTTCTATTCTCTTTGCACTTTGGGCATCAAACCGCCGGATATGCTGGTTTGAGCGAATACAGAGGTGCTTCAAACACTCCGTCCGCGGGACAGCCTTTCGAGATTGGCCGACAGGCTGAAAAGCCTGTCCCACACTCCGTTGGTAAAAGTGCAAACATAGCGCAGTTCTCTTATGCAGGGAATTTTGGCGAAATTTTCTCTCTCGGTTCGCCTACTTAAGGCGTTGCAGGTATGCCAGATACAACGCCACCGATCCGGCCACGGCAGCATTGAGTGATTCGACAGCGCCACGCATGGGGAGTTTGAGTAACGCATTGCATTTGGATTTTACCAGCGGGCGGATGCCCTCGCCCTCCGATCCGACCACCAGCGCCAGCGCTCCTTGCAGATGACGCCGGTTGGCTTCGCCGAGCGTTTCGCCATGCTGATCCAGCCCCACCACCCAGATGTTTTCTCGTTGCAGCGCATCCATGACCTGCGCCAGGTTGGATTGAGCAATCAGCAAGTGTTCACTGGCGCCTGAAGAGGCGTTGACGACCGCCGGCGTGACCAGGACGGTGTGCGCCAGGGGAATAATCACGCCGTGCACACCGCAGGCTTCGGCGGTGCGCAATAATGCGCCAAAGTTTTGCGGGTCGTGCAAAGTGTCGAGGATCAAAATGAAAGGCGGTTCGTTGCGGGTGCTGGCACGCTCCAGGATACTCAAAACATCGCTGTAGGGGTAAGGACCAACTTCGGCGACAACACCCTGGTGATGGGGATGAATTTTATCCAGGCGAGGGCGCGGCAGGTGTTCAACGGGCAGACGGCGCGCTTTGGCCAGGTTGAGGATTTCGGCCAGGCGGCCTTTTTGCTGGGCGCTTTCGGCAATTTGCAGACGAAAGATTTCCCTGCGCGCGGCGCGCAGGGTTTCATAGACGGCATTACGCGAGTAGATGAATTCGCTGTTCATCCCCAACGCCAGGTGGTACCTTCGCGGCTGTCTTCGAGGATGACGCCTAGTTCTTTCAGGCGGTCACGAATCATATCGGAAAGCGCCCATAATTTTTGTTTACGGACTTCGCTGCGTACTTCGACAAGCAGGTCAATGAATTTTGCTGCGCCGAGGGTATCGGTCTTTTCGGCCAGGCGCAGGCCTAAAACGCCAGTCAATTCGCGCAGCATGGTTTGGGCAGGTCGGAGTTGTTCGGCAGTGGCGCCAGCATCACGGGCAGTGTTGATGGCTTTGACGATTTCAAAGAGGGCGGCCAGAGCCAGGGGGGTGTTGAAGTCGTCATCCATGGCTTCGATGAAAGCCTGTTTAGTCGCCTCGGCCTGGGAGAGCAGTTCGGCAGCGCTGCCGGCGGGGAGTCCGCTTGCGTTGGGCGCGGCCGGTCGAAGTCCGGATTTGAGGCGTTCGAGGCCTTTTTCGGCAGATTCGATCGCCTCGGCGGTGAAGTTCAGGGGGGAGCGGTAGTTGCTGGTCAGGACGAGCATGCGCATGACATCGCCATCGTGTTTGCTGAGGAATTCTTCGATGGTGATGAGGTTGCCGAGGGATTTGGACATTTTTTCGCCGCCCAGTTGCAACATGCCATTGTGCATCCAGTAGCGGGCAAAGGGCTTGCCGGTGAAGGATTCGGACTGGGCGATTTCGTTTTCGTGGTGGGGGAAGACCAGGTCATTGCCGCCGCCGTGAATATCAATTTGTTCGCCTAAAATGGAGTAATTCATGGCGGAGCATTCGATGTGCCAGCCGGGGCGGCCTTTGCCCCAGGGGCTGTCCCAGGCAGGTTCACCCGGTTTGGCAGCTTTCCACAGGGCAAAGTCCATGGGGTGTTCTTTTTGTTCGCCAATTTCGATGCGCGCTCCGGCTTGCATTTCTTCCAGTTTGCGGCCAGAGAGTTTGCCGTAATCGGGGCGTTTGGTGACGCGGAAATAGACATCGCCGTTGCCGGGGGCATAGGCGTAGCCTTTTTCGATCAGGCCGCTGACCATTTCGATGATTTGGTCCATGGTGTGGGTGGCGCGCGGGTTGAAGGTGGCCGGCAGGACGTTCAGGTCTTCCAGGTTTTTGCGGAATTCAGCGATGAGTTGTTCGGCCAGGTCGTTGGGGTCCATGCCCAATTGCTGGGCGCGAGCGATGATTTTATCGTCCACGTCGGTGAAGTTCATGACAAAGCGCACGTCGTAGCCACGCCAGAGCAGGTAGCGGCGGATAATATCGAAGACCAGTGCCGACATAGCATGGCCTACATGGGCTTTGGAATAGACGGTCGGGCCGCAGACGTACATTTTGACCACCCCCGGTTCGAGGGGGTGGAACTCTTCTTTGGCGCGGGTAAGTGTGTTGTAAATGCGTAACATGATTTCCCTCCGCATTAGCGCTTTTTCTTTTCTTCTTCGGCCCGGCCGAAAATCATCCGTCCGGCGGCGGTTTGCAAGACTTTGGTAACGTTGACATCGCGATATTCGCCAATGTATTCTTTGCCGTTTTCCACCACAACCATGGTGCCATCATCCATGTAGCCAACTCCCTGACCGGGCTCTTTGCCTTCCTGGATGATGTTGATACGCAGGGTTTCGCCGGGCAGGACAACCGATTTGACCGCGTTGGCCAGCTCGTTGATGTTGAGGATGGTGACGCCTTGCAATTCAGCCACGCGATTCAGGTTGTAGTCATTGGTCAAAATAGGACATTTCAGCTGGCGAGCCAGGACGACGAGCTTATCATCCACTTCACGCATCCCTTCGACGTCAATATCGCTGACGCGCACCATGATGTTAGGCAATTTTTGCAGTTCGGCCAGCACTTCCATGCCTCGCCGGCCACGTTGACGACGCAGCCCATCGGGTGAATCGGCGATGTATTGCAGTTCATTGAGCACAAAGCGGGGAATGAGCAATGTTCCCGGCAGGAAACCGGTTTTGGCAATATCGGCCACCCGACCATCAATGATCACGCTGGTATCGAGCAGGATGGTGCGATTGAGATTCGTCCAGGAGGAGGAATTACCGCCTTCGGCCTTGCCGCTCAGGGCGCTGAACAGACTCATGATGTCGCCCTGGCGCATGACGAAGAGCGAAACGCCAAAATAGGCAAAAATAAGCACACCCAAAAAGGGCAGGATGCTGCCAAAGGGAGCGGGCAGGAGCGAAAGCGGGAACGCCAGCAAGGCGGCGATAAGCAGGCCGGTGACCAGGCCGATCAGCGCGGCGAAGAGCGTTTCAGCAGCGATTCGCCCCAGCAGGGCGCGCAGGGCACGCGCCGGGCGGGTGGTGAAATAGGGGGTGATGATCAGTCCCGCCAGTGCCCCAATCAGTGCTAACAGGGCAGTGTAGCGAACCCGTTCGGCGGGGTTGAGTGCGCCCAAATCGAAACCCCAAATTCCCCCTATAATCGAAAGAACAATCATGCCGACCAGACGAAGGATAAATTCAAAACTCATAATAACTCCTTGAATAACAAAAATGATAAATGATAATAGCACGGCTACGGAAGTCCGTCAATTCATGGAGGAGTGAAGTTCGGACAGAGAGAATGCCTGATAGCCTTTGGATGCGTCAAAGCATCAGACGGTATGGCAAGTCTGTTCCCCATCGGCCGTATGCCGAACATTGTGTAAATTCGTACTGCGAGACATCGTCTCCGTAGGGGATTCATCTCGCATCACTTTTACACAGAAATCGAGAGGTTGTCGCTGCCAGAACCCATAGGTCAAGGCTCGGCCTTGACTCACCTGGAGGAAAGGGGCCATCTCTAGACCGATGGTGAGTTTTTGCAGGGTAAGTTTAAAAAGCCCTGGAGGGCAACAGGGCTTTCTGCAAAGTTGTGGAGCCAGGCAGTACCTCCGAAAAATTGGAGTAAAATAATGCAATACCATGGTTATTGACCGCTTTGGACGTCACATCCATTACCTGCGCATCAGTCTCACCGATCACTGCAACCTGCGCTGCATCTACTGCATGCCGGAGGAGATGACTTTCCGCCCCAACGCAGAATTGATGCAGGACGATGAAATTTTGCGCCTGACGCAATTATTCGCCGAACTGGGCTTTGACAAAATCCGTCTGACCGGCGGTGAACCCACGGTCCGCGCCCACATTGTGGACATCGTGCGCGGCATTGCCTCCACACCGGGCGTCCGCTCGGTTTCTATGACCACCAACGGGATCCTGCTCTCGCGGCTGGCGCGCCCCCTGGCGGAGGCCGGCTTGCAGCGCGTCAATGTTTCGATAGACACCCTCAACCCGGAAAAATTCCGGCGCATCACCCGCTGGGGCAGCCTGGAAGAGGTCTGGCAGGGCGTGCTGGCCGCCGAAGAGGCCGGCCTGACGCCGATCAAACTCAATGCCGTCGTGGTCAAAGGTTACAACGAAGAAGATGTGGTGGATCTGGCCCGTCTGACTCTGGAACATCCCTGGCAGGTGCGTTTTATCGAAATGATGCCTTTCGCCGGCGCTACTGATCTACAGATCACTCAGGTAGTCACCGCCGCCCAAATCCAGGAGCGCATCGAGGCCGCCTTTGGCAAAATGGAAATCGCCAACGAGGGTCGGTTGGATGGGGAAGCCCGTCTCTTCCATATCCCTGGGGCACAAGGTAACATTGGCTTTATTTCCTCCGTGACCCAACCGTTTTGCTCTGCGTGCACGCGCGCCCGTCTCACCGCCGATGGTCGTCTGCGCCTGTGCCTGCTACGCGAAAAAGAAGTGGACCTGCTCACCCCCCTGCGCGCCGGCGCTACCCTCGACGACCTGCGTCAGATTATCGTCGAAGGCGTGTGGGAAAAGCCCTGGGGACACGGCCTGGCCGAAGGCAGCATCCCGCTCAACCGGGTCATGTCCGAAATCGGCGGCTAATCAACATCTTTCACTCTTTTCTGGAGATCCATGTTTTCCCCTAATGGAATTAAAACCGTTCTATTCGATTTAGACGGAACTCTTCGCCTTCACCTCCCCGCTGGCGGGGAGATTTTCACAAATTACGTCATCCGCCTGGGTTACCCCATCAGCCAGGAAGATCACCTGCGCAGTGAACGCTGGGAACATTACTACTGGGCCAACTCCCCCGAGCTCAAAAGCGATCACGACGTGTATGGTGGCGAAACCCGCGACTTCTGGCGCAACTACAGTCGCCGCCGCCTGATCGCCCTAGGCATCGCCCCAGCCATCGCCTTCGACCTAGCCGAACGAGTCAGCAACTACATGGAGGAAAATTACCGCCCGCAGACTCTGGTCCCAGAGGGTGCCATCTCTGTCTTGCAAAACCTGCAAGATGCCGGCTACCGGCTCGCCGTGGTTTCCAATCGCACCAACCCCTACACCGACGAGCTGGAGCGCCTGGGGCTGGCTTCTTTTTTTGAATTTGCCCTGGCCGGCGGAGAAGTGAATTTCTACAAACCCCAGCCAGGCATCTTCGCAGCCGCCCTGCAACGGTTGGATTCGCCCCCCCACCAGGCGATCTACGTGGGCGATAACTACTTTGCCGACGTCATCGGAGCGCGTCAGGCCGGACTTTGGCCGGTGCTCTACGACCCGCGCGGCCTCTTCTCCGAAGCCGGCTGCCCGGTGATGACTTCTTTCACGGAACTGTTCCTCATCCTGGCTGAAATCTCATCCATCACAGAAAAAGGAGAATAAGTATGGCCTGGGAACGGAAGATCATGCGTACCGTGCGCGTGCGCAACGACCAGGAAGTGGGTGTGCTGGCGCGGCTGCTCAGTGCCATTTCGGCCGCGGGCGGGAGCATCGGCAGCATTGTGTTACTCACCGAGACTTCGCGACACGTGGTGCGCGACATCACCGTCTCCGCCGAAGACGAGGCTCAGTTGGAAAACGTCCTGGCCGCGATGCGCGCCAACCCAGGCACACACGTAATCGAAGTGCGCGATGAAGTGCTGGAACTTCACCAGAAAGGAAAAATTGCCATTCGCAGCCGTTTCCCCATCGACTCGCTGACTACGCTGCGGCGGGTTTATACGCCCGGTGTAGCAGAAGTGTGCCGGCGAATCGCGGCCGATCCATCCCAGGCGCGGCTTTATACCAGCATCAGCCACATGGTCGCCATCGTCACCGATGGGACGGCGGTGTTGGGGCTCGGCGACATTGGTCCGCTGGCTGCCATGCCCGTGATGGAAGGCAAAGCCATGCTCATGGAAACGCTGGTGGGCCTTTCGGGCGTGCCCATTTTGCTGAACACCAAAGACCCGGATGAAATCGTCGCCACGGTAGAGCACATCGCCCCGACTTTTGCTGCCATCCAGCTGGAAGATATTTCGGCGCCGCGCTGCTTTGAGATTGAAGAACGCTTGCAGGCCGCCCTGGATATCCCGGTGATGCACGACGATCAGCACGGCACTGCTGTTGTCAG
>JBMFPJ010000070.1:0-8015 GCA_049969175.1 Anaerolineae bacterium
CTTGTCTACCGTGTCATGCTCGGTGTCGCACTCACTGCATACCGTTTCCAACGTCCTGAACTTGCCGGCTCGCATGAAGGTACTTGCCATCCATGCACCCGCTTGAATTACCGAATCATCTCATTGATAGAACGCGTACCCTTGACGTATTTGCAAATATGCCTATAATTTGGCGAAATATTTGAAACCTATGTTTGCACAATTCTTCCTCTCCCTTGCTGTCCTCCTGATTGCGGTCCTTATTCTTAAGGGCCTGTTTGTGGTTAGGACGGTAATGGTGAGAGTGAAGTAAGCACACACCTTTTGTACGTGCAACGAACCGCCCTAACCATGGGCGGTTTTTTTTTGTTTTCAGTGCTTGGATGGTGGACGATAGCCCCTCGCCATCGTGGTTAAAGTCAAAGGAGCATTATGCGTTCAGATACTGTCAAAAAAGGTTTTGATAAAGCCCCACACCGTGCTCTGTTACGTGCAACGGGTTTGAAGGATGATGATTTCGACAAGCCATTTGTGGCCATTGTCAATTCATATGTGGATGTTGTGCCCGGGCATGTCCATTTGCAGGAATTTGGCAAGATTGTGAAAGATGCCGTGCGTGCTGCGGGGGCCGTGCCATTTGAGTTCAACACCATCGGCGTAGATGATGGCATTGCGATGGGACATGCAGGGATGAAGTATTCCCTGCCCTCGCGCGAGCTGATTGCCGATTGTGTGGAGACAATGATTGAAGCCCACCGTTTCGATGCGATGGTGTGTATCCCTAACTGTGACAAAATTGTGCCGGGAATGTTGCTCGCCGCGATGCGAGTCAACATTCCCACGATTTTTATCTCTGGGGGACCAATGGCGGCGGGGAAAACCCCCGAAGGCGAGACCATTGACCTGATTTCGGTTTTTGAAGGTGTAGGAGCATTTTCGGCGGGAAAAATTAACGAAGACCGCCTGATGACGTTGGAGCGCTTTGCCTGCCCCTCGTGCGGTTCGTGCTCCGGGATGTTCACTGCCAACTCGATGAACTGCCTGATGGAAGCGCTGGGATTGGCGCTGCCGTTCAACGGTTCGGCGCTGGCAAAGACGCCCGAACGGGAGGCACTGGCGAAGCAGGCGGCGGCGCAGATCATGACCCTGATCGAGCGCGACATCAAGCCGCGCGACATTGTCACCGCCGAGGCGATTGACGATGCGTTCGCACTGGACATGGCAATGGGCGGCTCGACGAATACTGTTCTTCACACCCTGGCTTTGGCACACGAGGCCGGCGTGGATTATCCCCTGGAGCGAATCAACGCTGTGGCTGAACGCGTGCCGCACCTGACCAAAGTCAGCCCGGCGGGGAAATGGCACATGGAGGATGTCCATCGCGCCGGCGGGATCCCGGCGATTTTGAACGAAATCCAGCGTGGAACAGGGATGCTGCACTTTGACCGAATCACGGTCTCGGGCATGACTCTGGGGGAATCGCTTCGGGGTTGTGAAATCAAAGATGACGAAGTGATTCGCCGCTACGAGAATGCCCATTCCCAACGCGGCGGACTGGCGATTTTATTTGGCAACCTGGCACCCAAAGGCGCCGTGGTCAAGGTGGGTGGCGTAAGCCCGGAGATGATGAAATTCAGTGGTCCGGCGCGCATTTACGAAAGCCAGGAGGATTGTTTGCGCGGCATCCTGGCACGTGAAGTGCAACCTGGGGATGTGGTTGTGGTGCGTTACGAAGGCCCCAAAGGTGGCCCGGGGATGCAGGAAATGCTCTCGCCGACCTCGGCCATCATGGGACAGGGGTTGGGCGATAAAGTGGCGCTCATTACCGATGGACGTTTCAGCGGCGGCACGCGTGGAGCCTGCATTGGCCATGTCTCGCCCGAAGCCGCGGCCGGTGGTCCGATTGCTGCCTTACAAAACGGTGACCTGATTGACATTGATTTAAGTGCACGAACGCTTAACGTGCGTTTGAGTGAGGAGGAAATTCAAGCGCGCCTGGCGGCGCTGCCACCTTTCCAGAGCAAAGCGACCAGCAAATGGCTGAAGCGGTACTCGTATTTCGTAACCAGCGCGGATACAGGCGCGGTGTTGAAGTCAGAATGATGAATGCAGAATGATCAGAATGATGAATTGAAATCAAGGAGGAAGCATGAAATTAACAGGCGCAGAAATTCTATGGGAATGTCTCATTCGCGAGGGTGTGGAGGTGGTGTTTGGCTACCCCGGCGGGGCCAACATGCCGATTTACGATGCCATGCTCAATTACCCCGTTCATCATGTGCTGGTACGTCACGAGCAGGGCGCAGCACACATGGCTGATGGCTACGCCCGTGCTTCGGGCAAGGTTGGTGTGGCCATGGCGACTTCTGGGCCAGGGGCGACCAACCTGGTGACAGGCATTGCAACGGCGATGATGGACTCCTCGCCGGTGGTCTTCATCACTGGCCAGGTGGCGGCACACCTGATTGGTGGCGATGCCTTTCAGGAAACCGATGTGACCGGCATTACTTTGCCCATCACCAAGCACAACTACCTGATCACCCGCGCCGATGAAATTGCTCAGGTGGTGCGCGAGGCGTTCTACATTGCCCGCAGTGGGCGGCCGGGACCGGTGCTGATTGACATCTGCAAGAATGCCCAAATCGAAAAGACCGATTTCATCTATCCTGAAGAAATTCGCCTGCCTGGCTACCGCCCACCCCTGCGCGCTCCCAAAGCAGATCTCGAAAAAGTGGTGCGGCTCATCGAGAAGGCCAGGCGGCCGGTCATCTTGCTGGGACACGGGGCGGTGATCTCCGGCGCCGAAGAGGTGATTCAGCATTTCGCCATCAAGACGCAAACGCCGGTTGCCATGACGCTGCTCGGCCTGGGCGCCTTCCCTGCTTCGCATCCGCTCTCGTTGGGCATGATGGGCATGCACGGCGAGGCGCACTGCAACCTGGCGATTCAAAACGCAGACCTGTTGCTGGCCTTCGGAATGCGTTTCGATGACCGCGTGACCGGCACGCTCAAAACGTATGCACCGAATGCCAAAAAGATTCACGTGGAAATTGACCCCTCTGAAATTCACAAGAACGTGCGTGTAGATTTGCCACTGGTCGGTGACCTGAAAACTATTGTCAGTGATTTGATCCCGATGGTGGATGAATACGAGCACGAGGAGTGGCTACAACAGATTGCCGCGTGGAAGTCTGATGGCGATGCCCGCTCGATTATGTCCTGGCCTGCTGATGGGAAGCTCCATGTGGCGCACTTGATTCATGATTTGTGGGAAACAACCGAAGGGGGAGCCATTGTCACAACCGACGTCGGGCAGCACCAGATGTGGGCCGCACAATACTATTTTCTGGAAAAAACCAAACGCTGGATTACTTCTGGAGGGGCCGGCACGATGGGCTTTGGTTTGCCCTCGGCGATTGGCGCCTGGTTTGCGCGCAAGAATGAAGAGATTTGGACTGTGGTGGGCGATGGCGGCTTCCAGATGACGGCGGCGGAGCTGACAACCGCGGTTCAGGAGGGAGCGAACGTCAAAATCGCCCTGATGAACAACAACTTTTTGGGAATGGTACGCCAATGGCAAGAGTTCTTCTTCGAAAAGCGTTACTCTGCGGTCAACATGTTCACTCCCGATTTTGTCAAGTTGGCCGAGGCGCATCGAGTGCCGGCCCGGCGCGTGACCCGCCCCGAAGAAGTGAAAGATGCCATCCAATGGGCGCGTCAAATTCAAGGTCCAGCTCTGTTGGAGTTCATGGTCGAGCGGGAAGATGCTGTGTATCCAATGGTCCCAGCGGGCGCTTCGCTTCACGAAATGTTGCGCAGACCCGTTAGGCAGACAAAGTGAGATCTTTTTTCTCTTGAAAGAGGCAGAAAGGAGAGTGATTATGCCCTACACCTTTGTAACCCTCGTAGAAAACAAACCCGGTGTTCTGAATCGCGTGGCTTCGTTGTTTCGCCGCCGCAATTTCAATATCGAGTCACTGGCCGTTGGGCAGACGGAAAACCCCGAAGTTTCGCGCATGACCATTGTGGTAGATTGCGCCGACGACTGGGATGCCCACAAAATCGAAGCCAATCTCTATAAGCTCGTCAATGTCATAGATGTGCAGGATGTCACCCGTCAACCGGCAGTCTTCCGTGACCTGGCGCTGATCAAAGTCAAGGCTGGGCCAGAGCAGCGCGCTGAAGTGAACAGCCTGGCGCAAATCTTTCGTGCCCGCATTGTAGATGTGGCCGCCGATTCGGTCATCGTAGAAGTGACCGGCACGGAAGAAAAAATCGAGGGCATGATTGAGCTGCTACGCCCGATTGGCATTCTCGAAATGGTACGTACCGGTCAGATCGCCATGACCCGCGGCGCTTACGAAGGCACTCGCCGTACCCCCGGCGCGAATGGCAACGGCTGGACGGATCAGGACGAAAGCGGCCTGGCAGAGTATTAGGAAATGCAGAATGCAGAATGCAGAATGAGGAATGCAGAATGAAGAATGCAGAATGCAGAATGAAGAATGCAGAATTTTTTTCTGTTCATCATTCACCATTCATCATTCATCATTCATCATTTGTAGGAGAGAGACCCTATGGCAAAAATCAATTTTGGCGGTGTGGAAGAAGAAGTTGTGACCCGGGAGGAATTCCCGCTCGAACGTGCCCGTGAAGTGCTCAAAAACGAAATCGTGGCCGTGTTGGGATATGGCGTGCAAGGCCCGGCACAAGCCATGAACATGCGCGATAACGGGATTAACGTCATCGTTGGTCAGCGACCGGGAACAAAAAACTGGGACAAAGCCGTGGCCGATGGCTGGGTGCCCGGCGAGACGCTCTTTCCGCTCGAAGAAGCCGCCGAACGCGGTACGATCATTCAATACCTGCTTTCCGATGCCGGTCAGCGCAGTCAGTGGCCGAAGATCGTCGAATGTCTCAACGAGGGCGATATGCTCTACTTTTCACACGGATTTTCGGTCACGTACAAAGACGATACCGGCGTCGTGCCACCTCCTCACGTAGATGTGGCGCTGGTCGCCCCCAAAGGCTCCGGGCGCAGTGTACGACTCAACTTCCTGGCTGGCAGCGGAATCAACGCCAGCTTTGCGGTGCACCAGGATTACACCGGCCGTGCCTGGGAACGAACGGTGGCGCTCGGCATCGCCATTGGCGCGGGGTATCTCTTCCCCACCACCTTTGAGAAGGAAGTTTTCAGTGACCTGACCGGTGAGCGCGGCGTGTTGATGGGGGCCCTCGCGGGCATCATGGAAGCCCAATACAACGAACTGCGTAAGCATGGTCACAGTCCCAGCGAAGCCTTCAACGAGACGGTGGAAGAACTCACCCAGTCGCTCATCCGCCTGGTAGGCGAGAACGGCATGGATTGGATGTACGCCAACTGCTCCACCACCGCCCAACGCGGCGCACTCGACTGGAAAAACCGCTTCCGTGATGCGGTAGCTCCGCTCTTTGAACAACTTTATGAAAGTGTTGCCAATGGCACCGAAGCACGCATTACCCTGGAGGCCAACTCACGTCCTGATTATCGCGAACAGTTAGAGAGAGAACTGGCCGAAATGCGCAATTCTGAAATGTGGCAGGCGGGTGCAGCAGTTCGTGCACTTAGACCGGAGAATTGGAAGTCAGTGAGTAGCAATCAGTAATCAGGGAACTTAACGGATAACTGAACTTGGAGCCATTATGAACAACTACGTCAAAATCTTCGATACCACCTTGCGCGATGGCGAGCAATCGCCGGGTGCAACTATGACCTCGCAGGAGAAATTGGAGGTGGCCCGTGCCCTGGCATGTTTGGGCGTGGATATTATCGAGGCAGGCTTCCCCGCCGCCTCCCCCGACGACCTCGAAGCCGTGCGGCGCATTGCCAGGGAAGTGGGTAACCCTCCTGCCGATGCCCCAGCCGCGCGCGTGCCCATCATTGCCGGCCTGGCGCGTGCTAACAAGAACGATATTGACAAAGCCTGGCAGGCGGTGCGCGAGGCTGCTCACCCGCGCATTCACACCTTTCTGGCGACTTCCGAAATTCACATGCAATACAAACTCAAGATGACCCGCGAGGAAGTGATTCAGCGCGTGCGCGAAATGGTTGCCTACGCCCGCAGCCTGTGTGAAGATGTGGAATTCAGCCCCGAAGATGCCGGGCGTTCCGATCCGCAATTCCTGTATCACGTGTTGGGCGAGGCCATCCAGGCAGGCGCCACCACGCTCAACATCCCCGATACCGTGGGTTACACCCTGCCCGATGAGTTTGGCGCCTTGATCGCCGGCATCATCAAAAACACACCAGGGATGCACGATGGAATCACCATCAGCGTTCATACCCACGATGATTTGGGGTTGGCCACTGCCAACGCCCTGGCCGGCATCAAGGCTGGAGCACGCCAGGCGGAAGTGACCATCAATGGCATTGGCGAACGCGCCGGAAATTGCTCGCTCGAAGAAGTCGTGATGGCCCTGAAGACGCGTCACCCCATTTTTGGCCTGGAAACCGGCATCGACACCACCCAACTGGCACACATCAGCAAACTGGTCAGCAGCCACACCAACATCCCCGTTCAACCCAACAAAGCTATTGTCGGTGCAAATGCGTTTGCTCACGAAGCCGGCATTCACCAGGACGGCATGCTCAAACACAATTTGACCTATGAAATCATGCGCCCGGAAGACGTCGGCGTCAATCAATCCCGCCTGGTGCTGGGCAAGCACTCTGGCCGCCACGCCCTGCGCATGAGATTGGCCGAATTGGGGCATTCTCTGGACGAAGTCGAACTGGACAAAGCCTTTGCCCGCTTCAAAGAACTCGCCGACCGCAAAAAAGTGATCACCGACCTGGACCTGGAAGCGCTCATTGCCGATGAATTCTACCGTCCACGAGATATTTACGCACTGGATGGTTTGCAGGTGGCTTGCGGCACAATGGGTTTGCCCACGGCTACGGTGCGCCTGCGTGGACCCGATGGCAAAATTCACATCCAGGCCGCCATTGGCACCGGCCCGGTAGATGCCACCTACAAAGCCATTGACCACATTGTCAAAATCCCCAATACCCTGCTGGAGTTCAACATTCACGCCATCACCGAAGGCATTGATGCGCTGGGCGAAGTCACCGTGCGAATCCAACCGAAGGATGGCCCGACACGATTCAATGCTCAATCCGAAGTGCCCTATGAGCGTGTCTTTAGCGGTCATGGCGCCGATACCGACATCATCGTTGCCAGTGCCAAAGCCTATCTCGCGGCCATCAATAAACTGATTACCGCCCAAACCGAAGTCATTGAAGCCCAGGTGCACGATTATGGCGTAATGTTAGGGTGAATAATCCTTTTTGGAACAGGAGAGTGCCATGAACATCCTTTCAACTTCTCAGGAAAAAGACGAAGTCTTTCCTTCGACTGAAGTGGATCCCTTCCCCGAACGGCAAACCATACCCAAAGGCTGGGATTTGAGCGGACTCATTCCCGTATCGCGCTGGCCTGCCGTTGAATCGACCGAAGAGGCCGCTCCGGCTGGATACCGCTAAAGCAACCCGTGGCAATCATCAGCGATCGTAACTATTCAGCCATAGAGAAAAAAACGACTGCAAATGTCATTGCGAGCGAAGCGCCTGCCCCGAGCGCAGCGTGGTGGAAGCAATCTCCTGTTCCAACGATCAAATCCGACATTTGAGAGATTGCTTCATCCCCAAAGGGGATGCTATCGCACACGTGTGCCTGCGGCACAGTGCAGGCAGAACGCTCCTCGCAATGACATGCCTGAATAGATACCAGCGATCAACGTTTGGCCCACTCTTCATTGACTACTAATCACCACTACCTGGAATTCTCTATGCCCAAAACCCTCTTCGAAAAACTCTGGGATTCGCACGTTGTCCTCCAACAGCCCGATTCCCCTGCCATTTTGTACATTGACCTGCACCTGGTGCATGAAGTCACTTCGCCCCAGGCATTTACCGGCCTGCGTCAGCGTGGCTTGAAAGTGCGCCGCCCGGATAAAACTGTCGCTACACTAGACCATTCCATCCCGACCACCCCACT
>JBMFPJ010000071.1:0-7947 GCA_049969175.1 Anaerolineae bacterium
GCCGCCCCGAGGAGGGCTCCCTGGCCGGTGGCGCCTCCGCTGGCAAAGAGCACATCTGCTCCCTGAACGATCAATTTGTGCGCCGCGTCCCTGCCCCATTCCGGGTCGGCGTAAAGCGTTTCGCCGCGGCTGGCATTATGAAAGGAAAGGAAAACTTTTACCTCTCGATTTGTGTAAAGTGCACCCGCCCGAAATCCCTCACAGAGACGCCAGTTTTCCACGATTTCTTTGGTTTCGCAAACCGCGGCCACGACACCGCTTTGGGTCATCTGGGCGGCCAATGCGCCAGCCAGAAACCCGGACTGATCTTCGGCAAAGGTGACGAAAACAACGTTGGGGGGAGCCGCCTGGAGCCGCTGATCCAGCCCGATGAAAACGGTATCCGCGTACTGGTCGGCGTAGTGAAGCGTCTCCTCGTGGAGCGCAGGCCCGCTGGTGAGAATCACATCGTAATGCCGACGAGCAAAATAGGCGATGTTCCGATCGTAATCGCGGCTTTCGTTCGTTTCAATATACGTGGCGTGATCGATCAGCCCCTCACGGCGAGCGCGCTGAATGCCCTCCCATGCTGTCTGGCTCAGGCTGCCATCATGCAACCCGGCGAGACCGGTAACCAACCCCACGCACAGCACGGATGGACGGGCACAGTCGGGCGCAGGGGCGCAGCCAAAAGGGCTGAGTGCCAGCAAAGCCGAGAGGAGAAACAACCTTCCAACTCGCTTCAAAGAGGAGGGCAAACGTGACATTTGTGCTTTCAGGTGGAGACAGGTTGGGCCTCGCCGCGTCGCACGCCGAGCATCAGGAAAAGGGCGATGAGCAGAAAGAGCGGCGAGATGAGCATGATCATGTTGTAGTTGTTGCCGGTCAATTGAACGATCCAGCCGTTGACGTTTGGCCCGGCGATGGCCGAGAGGGTGGAAAAGAGATAATACAAGCCGGTGTAGGTGCCGGTGCGGGCAGTGCTGGTCATATCTACGATCATGGGCAGGGAGTTGATGTTAATCAAGGCCCAGGCAATGCCAGCTACCATCAGCAGCCCGCTGAGCAGCGGAATTTCACCCAGCACAGGCGCTTTGGTGAGGACAGTGGTCAGAGTGGCGGGAGGCAAAACGTAGATAGTGGCAATGACCAATGCCAGCAGGATGATGCCCGTCGAAATGGTCACTCGTCGCCCGATTTTTCCGCCAATATATCCTGCCACCAGCGCCGAGAGCACAAAGAAGAGCGAAAGGTGTCCCAGCAGGCGCGAGCCATCGGCCTCAGGTAGGTGCAAGTGGTTGCGGGCGTACAGGGTGAAGAAGGCTTCAATGGCGGTGAAGGCCAGGAACCAGAAGAAGATCGCCAGCAAGATGCGGAGAGCAGATTTGTCCGAATCGTTGAGTACTTCGCGCAGACTTTCCAGCAGCCCGGGTTGGGCCTCACTTTGTTCGTATTCTTTAGGCTCTCTAATGAAAGTCAAAACGAGCAAGGCAGCCAGGATAACCAGCACCGATCCCAGCCAGAAGGGAAAAGCGGGGTTCATTTTGTAGAGTGCGCCGCCGCCGAGGAAGGAAATGATCGCCCCAACGCCGCCCATGAAGTTGATGATTCCGTTGGCTTGTGAGCGATAAGGCGAGGGGGTAATATCGGGCATGAGTGCCACGACGGGCGTACGCCAGAAGGCCATGCTCAACAGCAAGGTGCTGGTACAGGTCACAAAGAGAGGTAAGACGGCGGCAAGCGGAATCAGGCCGAAGGCCAGTGCTCCTATCGGTGCGCCGACCAGAATAAACGGCATTCGTCGCCCGATGGGCGTTCGCAGCCGATCGGACCAGGCACCCACCGGCGGTTGGATGAGCAGGGCGGCGATGTTGTCCAGCGTCATGAAAAAGCCGATGAAGGCCGGAGCGAGTTTGAACTTATCGGCCAGGAAAATGGGCACGAAAGCGTTGTAAACGCCCCAAATGACGCTTACACCAAAAAAGCCAAAGCCGAGCACGAAGATGCGCGCATAGGAGAAGCGAGGGGTCATGATCAGATCCTCCTTGGGTGAGAGAAGTTTTGAACAGTGGGTGGCTGATTCTGCCAATGCGAGATCAATCGCCCCAAGCGGTGGGGGACGAAAGCGCTAGGTGTTGTGTTTGGCTTCTTGCAGAAATTTGCGGTCTTCTTCGCTAAGAGGGGCTTTTTCCAGCAGGTCGGGGCGTCGTTGCAGGGTACGCAGCAGAGATTGTTGCCGCCGCCAGCGGGCGATGCGGGCGTGATCGCCGGAGAGCAGCACTTCGGGCACTTTCCAGCCGCGAAATTCTGGCGGACGGGTGTAGTGCGGATATTCTAGCAAGCCACTGGCATGGGAATCGTCCAAGGCGCCATCGGGATCGCCAAGGACGCCAGGGATGAGCCGGGAGATGGCGTCGATCAGGATGAGAGCGGGGAGTTCGCCGCCGGTCAGGACGTAATCGCCGATGGAGATTTCATCGGTGACCAGATGCTCGCGGATGCGTTCATCTACGCCTTCGTAGCGGCCGCAGACCAGGGCAATTTGGGGGTGAGTAGCCAGCTCCTGGGCTACGCTTTGGCTGAAAAGCCGTCCCTGGGGAGTGAGCAAAATGACCGGGCACCCGGCTTGAGGTCCGAGCACGGATTCGACGGCCTCGAAAACGGGTTCGGGTTTCATGACCATTCCGCCGCCGCCGCCGTAGGGGGTGTCATCCGTTGTGTGATGTCGGTCGTGGGTGTAATCGCGGAGGTTGTGCAGGTGTACTTCAATCAACCCCCGCTGGCGGGCGCGCTTGAGAATGCTGGTTTCGAGATAGGGCGAAAATACTTCAGGCAAAAGGGTGAAAACCTCAAAGCGCATGGAAAGATTTTAGCATATAAGAGGGAAATTAGAGATGTTCTACGCGGCTTGACGAGCCAGAATTGGGAATGGTAAGATGAAAATATGTATTTACGTGGAAGTAAATGGAGTATGACTCGCCGGCGGAAGCGACCGAACTGGTTCCGCCTGATTTTGATTTCGGTGCTGATTCTTGCCGGGGCGTATGTAGATCGCTTTGTGGTGGCGGTCACGCCTTCCCCTTTTGTGCCGACCCCAACGGCGACGCGCGCTCCGGAGTCGTTTATCACCGAAGCGGAAGACCTGTTCAAGCAGGGAAAACTATTGCAAGCGATTGAGGCGTATCAGCAGGCTATCCTGGCGCGCCCGTCGGAGCCGACGTATTACCTGGCGCTGGCACGGGTGCAAATTTACGCCGGTAAGTATAAAGATGCTCAGGTGAGCGCGGAGAATGCCCTCTTGCTCAGCCCCAACAATTCCATGGCTCATGCCATGCGTGCCTGGGCGCTGGATTTTCAGGGAGATTACCTGGGCGCCGAGGCGGCAATTAAAGAGTCTTTACAGCAAGACCCGAATAATGGCATCGCTCACGCCATTTATGTGGAAATTCTGATTGATTCTTATCTGGCTGGCACGGCTGGCTTTGATAACCTCAACACGGCCATTGAAGAATCACGCGTGGCGCTTGCCCTGGCGCCGGATACCATCGAGGCGCACCGCGCCCGTGGCTACATCCTGGAGGCGACCGAAAATTACGAGCAGGCGATTGCGGAATTCCAAACGGCGATCTCTTATAATGAAAACATCCCCGACCTGCATCTGGCATTGGGACGGAACTACCGCCGTCTCGGTGTGTACGATAAGGCAGTGGAGGAGTTCACTCGTGCCAACGCCCTCAACCCGGCTGATCCGACGCCTGACCTGTTTATTTCGCGTACCTATGCCACGATTGGCGAATACGCCAAAGCCATGCAATATGCCGAGACGGCTGTGAAGGATAACCCGGCGGATCCGAATTTGCGCGGAAATTTGGGCGTGATGTATTACCGCAACCTGCTCTGGCCAGAGGCCGTGCGTGAATTGGGCCTGGTGATTAACGGTGGGCAAAGCGAGGATGGCTATACCTTCAAGCCAATGAACCTGGTGCCGAATGATGTGCGCATTGCAGAGTATTATTTCACCTATGGCCTGGCGCTGGCCCGTTTGAATCGTTGCGGCGAGGCTTTGAAGATCGCTCAAACAATCACCGATCGCATCCCCTCCGATGAGATCGCCATGGAAAACGCGGGCAAAATCGTGGAGATCTGCCGCCAGAATTTGCAGGTGACGCCTACGCCCACGCTGGTCGTGCCGGCCATCACTCCTACAGGCACCCCATGAACCTTCCCAGCAAACGAGAGATTTTCATTCGCCGCTCACAACCGAATATTTACCGCATCTTTTTGTGGGTGGTGTTGATTTTGGGCGGTATCTGGCTGATTCGCGAAATCCAGATGGGTGATCTCAGGTCATTGTATGAGGCGCCTCCCACTCCCACGCGCACGGCAAACTCGTATGCCCTGGAAGGTGAGGCGCAATTTGTGGCAGGCAACCTGAATGCTGCCATTCAGGCCTATCACCGGGCCACCGAAATTGAGCCGAACAATGCCAGAATCTGGGCGGAACTGGCGCGCGTCCAGGCGTATTCCTCGGCCCTGTTGACGACCGACCCCGAACGCCTGGCGCGACTGAAAGAAGCGCTTCAGGCTGCCGAACAGGCCGCTGCGCTCGTCCCCGACGATAGCACGGTCCACGCTATCTATGCCTTTGTGCTCGATTGGAATGCCAATCCCGCCCTGGTCGGCGAAAAGCAGGCCCAGGCCTACCTGACACAGGCCGAGCAGGAAGCGGTGCGCGCCCTGCAACTGGACAATACCAACACCCTGGCCCTGGCTTTTTATGCCGAAATTCTGGTTGATCAACAAAAATGGTCGCAGGCCGAACAATACATCAAACAGGCGTTGGAACGTGACCCTGGCTTGATGGATGTCCATCGCGTCAATGCCTATGTGCTCGAGTCGTTGGGGCAATACACCCTGGCGATTGAATCCTATCAAAAAGCCATCGAACTGGCTCCAAACCTGACTTTTCTTTACCTGCGCGCCGGAGCAAACTATCGGCGCCTGGGGCTTGCCAGCCCCAATGAAGAGACTCAGCGCCAACTCTACGAAAAATCGCTGGAATATTTTGCCGCCGCGGCGCGGATTAACGAGCAGCTGGGCATTAAAGACCCGATCCCCTATCTTTCCATTGCGCGCACTTACTCTCAAATGGGTGAGTTTTTCATTGCCGCCCGCAACGTCCAGAAAGCCCTGGAATTTCAGCCTTCCAACCCTGATGTGTATGGACAGCTCGGCGTGATCTACTTCAAGTCGCGTAACTACGAAGGCTCGATTCCAGCTTTGAAGTGCGCCATTCGCGGCTGTACCGCCGAAGAATCCTGTGAGGGCCGCGGCGGCTGTGGCCCCAACGATACCCCCGCGGCGGTGACCGGCTTGCCCCTTTCGCCCAGCACCGTGCTGTATTATTACACCTATGGCTCTGTGTTGGCTGCACTCAGCCGCCCACAACAGAATTATTGCCCGGAAGCGATGGAGATTTTTGCTCAGGTCAAAGTGCAATTTGGTAGTGACCCGGATATTGCCGGCATCGTCCGCGCCGGGGAGGCCATCTGCGAATCGCTGGCCGAAGGAACCTCTGTCTCCAGCGGCGGCGCAATGCTCCCTACCCCGACGCCCACTCCACTGGTCACCCCCACGCCAGCCAACCGTTGAGCCTTGTCCCAAAAAGGGGAAATATCAGAGTTTTGTTAGAAATCTAACTTTCCTCTTGACGTTGCCTGCTACTTTACGGTATTATCCAATTAGCACTCAAAAAGAAAGAGTGCTAATTTGCTGCTGATCACCAATCCATGAGACTTTAGGAGGCTAGTTATGAAACTATCTTTCAAACCGCTCGGTGCACGCGTGCTGGTTGAACCGATTGAACAGGAAGAAGTAACCCCCGCGGGCATCGTCTTGCCTGAAACGGCCAAAGAGAAACCCCAACAGGGCACCGTCCTGGCAGTAGGGCCTGGAGACCGCGACGACAAAGGCAACCGCATCCCCATGGACGTCAAAGTGAGTGATAAAGTACTCTTTGCCAAATATGCTGGCACTGAAGTCAAAATGGATGGCAAGAAAATGCTCATCCTGCGCGAAAGCGACATCCTTGGTATTCTCGATTAAATCTAATTTCATCACGAAAGGGAAGTGAACTATGGCTGCAAAGCAACTCGTTTTCTCCGAAGACGCTCGTCGTAAACTGAAGAACGGCATGAACATCATTGCCACCGCCGTCGGCGCGACGCTTGGCCCCAAAGGCCGCAACGTAGCGATTGACCGCAAATTTGGCTCCCCCACCATTACGCACGATGGCGTTTCGGTAGCCAAAGAGATTGAACTCGAAGACCCCTTCGAGAACATGGGCGCGCAACTGCTGAAAGAGGCCGCCACCAAGACCAATGACATCGCCGGCGACGGTACCACCACCTCCACCGTGCTGGCTCATGCCATTGTCAACGAAGGCCTGAAGGCCATCGAGGCCGGCTACAACCCCATGCTTATCAAACGCGGCATCGAACTGGCCACCGAAAAGGTGGTGGATGAACTCCGCAAGATGGCGGTCAAGATCGACACTAAAGAAGAAATCGCTTCTGTGGCCACCAACTCCGCGGCTGATCCTGAAATCGGCAAACTGATCGCCGAAGTGATGGACAAAGTTGGCAAAGATGGCGTCATTACCGTTGAAGAATCCAAGACCCTGCAATTCGAAACCGAATACGTCGAAGGTATGCAATTCGACCGCGGCTACATCTCGGCCTACTTCATCACCGACACCGAGCACATGGAAGCGGTCGTCAACGAACCCTACATCCTGATTCACGAAAAGAAGATCTCCGCCGCACAAGACATCGTCCCCTTGCTCGAAAAACTGGTGCAAACCGGCAAGCGCGAACTGGTCATCATCGCCGAAGATGTGGATGGCGAAGCTCTGGCCACCCTGGTGCTGAACAAACTGCGCGGCATGCTCAACGTCCTGGCGGTCAAAGCGCCCGGCTTCGGTGATCGCCGCAAAGCGATGCTGCAAGACATTGCCATCCTCACTGGCGGCACCGTGATCTCCGAAGAAACCGGCCGCAAGCTAGAGACTGCTACTCTGGCCGATCTCGGTCGCGCCGATAAAGTCGTGGCCGACAAAGAAAACACCACCATCGTTGGCGGCAAAGGCGATCCGGATCGCATTCAGGCTCGCATCAAAGAAATCCGCGCCGAAATCGAAAAGAGCACCAGCGATTACGACCGCGAGAAACTCCAGGAACGCCTGGCCAAACTGGCCGGTGGTGTCGCCATCATCCGCGTGGGCGCCGCCACTGAAACCGAACTGAAAGAAAAGAAGCACCGCGTCGAAGATGCCCTCAGCGCCGCTCGCGCCGCTGTGGAAGAAGGCATCGTCGCCGGTGGTGAAATCTCCCTCATCAACGCCGCGAACGCCCTCGATGGCCTCAACGCCGAAGACGAAGAGACCAAAGTTGGCATCAACATCGTCCGCAAAGCCCTCGAAGTGCCCATTCGCAAACTGGCTTCCAACGCCGGTCAGGATGGCTCGGTGATCATCGACACCGTCCGCCGCGAAGCCGCCAAACAGAAGAACAAGAACATCGGCTACAACGTCCTGACGGGTGAATACGTGGACATGATCAAAGCCGGCATCATTGACCCCGTCAAAGTGGTGCGTGGCGCCCTCGAAAACGCTGCTTCCATCGCTGCCATGATCCTCACCACCGACGTGTTGATCACCGACATCCCCGAAAAAGAAAAACCCGCCCCTCCGCCCATGCCGGAGTACTAAACCTCCTCTAGTAGTCTCCTCCTTTCCACCTCAGACCTCCGCACCTCGGAGGTCTGAATTTTTCATTGGTATAATCAGAACGATGTTTCCCCGCTCCCGATTTTTTCTGACACAACTGATTCTTTCCCTTGCCCTGGGCCTTTCTGCCTGCGCTTCGCTTTCCGGGACCTCAGCCTCTCCCACCCCTCTTGAGCCGCCTC
>JBMFPJ010000072.1:0-7936 GCA_049969175.1 Anaerolineae bacterium
CTGCAAAATGCTCTGACGCTCAATCTTGGCCGCTCGTTACAGTTGACCAGCGATAGTGGTTCGCGACAGGTGCGTTTGATCTTGCTGGAGCGTCTTCCAGCCACTCTTTTATTATTTGGTACGGCTGATCTGGTTTTGTTCTTTGTCAGTCTTTTTATCGGCCTGAGCCTGTCACGTCACTACGGAAGTTTTCTGGATAAATTGTCGGTAGCCCTTTCACCGCTTTCCTCGGCGCCGGGCTGGTTTTATGGAATTTTCCTGATCGTAATTTTCGCTGCCGCCTTGAAAATCTTGCCTTTTGGAGGAATGGTCTCTATTCCCCCACCGGAAAATCCGTTCCTCTATACCCTGGATTTGCTTTACCATATGATCCTGCCGATTACTGCCATTACTATCAGTTCGATTTTCTTGAGCGTTTACAGCAATCGCACTTTCTTTTTGATTTATTCCAGTGAGGATTATGTGGAAATGGCCAAGGCCAAAGGTTTGAAAGCAGGTGATATTGAGCGACGCTATATTTTGCGCCCCACTTTACCTACCATTATCACCAGTTTTGCCTTGCTCCTTATTGGTTTATGGACAGGGGCCCCTATTTTTGAGACGGTCTTTAACTGGCCTGGGCTGGGACGAACCATTTTCCGTGCTGTTGGCCTATTCGATGTACCGGTCATTGTAGCTTCCACCGTGATCTTTGCTTATTTGCTTGCCATTACAGTTTTCTTGTTAGATTTTATTTATGCCTTGGTGGACCCGCGCGTCAAGGTCGGTGGGCAGGAGCGAGCAGGATGAACAACCTCAAACGCATCTTTGGCGATCTTGGACAATATCCTTCGGCAGTGGTCAGTCTGATCATTATTGGAGCAATGATCGTTGCTTCCATTTGGATTGTCATTGCTATCCCGTACAAAGAAGCCGTTCGTTTATGGCGAGGAGGTGAGTCAGTGTGGTACCAATTGCCAAAAACAGTGCCTCCGCGCTGGGTTAATCTTTTCCGCCGCCAAAAATTACCGGATACGCTGATTCTGGATACACGGCAACATGCCGATTGGAAAACATACGAGCCATCCGGCAATGGACGTCGGATCAAAATAGATTTTTCTATTGATTTTCCATATGATGAGTTCCCTCAAGAACTTTCCATGTATTTCTATGCTTCTCAGGCCACTAACCCTCCTTTTGTCTCCATGGCCTGGCTTACCCCCGATGGCCGGCAAATTCGGATCGCAGATTTTGCATTGCAGAGCGAAAAACAAAACTTTCGCTTCGCCCAGGACGCCAAATTACAACAACGTTTGAAGGGAGTAGATCACCAGATCGGCCTGTTCGCTCAGCCCGGATCTGAGCCACCTGTGCCGTTGAAAGGCACATACCAATTACATGTAGAGATCGTCACCTTTGACCCTGTCACTGATGTAGACGTGGAATTTTTACAATATGGCAAAGTCTATGGCTGGTTTGGAACAGATCAAAACCGACGCGATTTAAAGATCGGGCTCCTGTGGGGGCTTCCGGTGGCCTTACTCTTTGGCCTGGTTGCCTCGCTGGGGACTTCTGTAGCCGCGATGATCATTGCCGCCCTCGGTGCCTGGTTTGGCGGCTGGGTGGATGACTTGATCCAACGGATCACAGAAGTCAACCTGGTCTTGCCTTTCTTGCCCATTTTGATCATGGTTGGCACTTTTTATTCGCGCAGTATCTTTGCGATTCTGGGAGTCACCATCTTGCTGAGCATCTTTGGGGGTTCTATCAAGAGTTATCGCGCCATTTTCTTGCAAGTTCGCGAAATGCCTTATGTAGAAGCTGCCCGTGCCTATGGCGCAAGTGATTTACGCATCATTTTGCGCTATCTGGTGCCTCGCATTATTCCCTTGCTCATCCCCGCTTTGGTGACAGGCATCCCCTCCTACGTGTTCCTGGAAGCCTCCCTTGCCGTACTTGGATTAGGTGACCCAGTCTTACCAACCTGGGGCAAAGTGATCCAGGATGCCGAATTCAATGGAGCACTTTATAAAGGGATGTATTACTGGGTTCTTGAGCCTTCGATCCTGTTGATGATCACTGGTCTGGCTTTCGCTGTGCTTGGCTTTTCTCTAGATCGAATCTTCAATCCCCGTTTGCGAGGCATCTCATGACAGGTACATCTGCCCCCCTCCTCCGGGTGAGAGACCTTACCCTTCATTTCGCTACCCTGCGCGGCCCTGTTCAGGCTGTAGATGGCGTGGATTTTGACCTGGATTATCACCGCGCCGTAGTCATTCTGGGGGAATCAGGTTGCGGCAAGAGCTCCCTGGCAAAAGCCATTTTGCGCCTGTTGCCTCGCAATGTAGCCAGATATGACGGCCATATCTACTTGAAAGATCAAGATGTCATGGCCCTGGATGAGGAAGAATTCCGCCAAAACGTCCGCTGGGTGGAAATGTCACTCGTCCCACAGGCGGCCATGAACGCCCTCAATCCTGTGCTCCGCGTGGGCGACCAGGTCTCGGAGCCGGCGATCCTTCACCTCGGCGTCACGAAAGAAGAAGCCATGGTCATGGCAAAACGCATGTTCGAACACGTTGGTGTCTCCGAAGATTTCCTCACCCGTTATCCCTTTGAATTGAGCGGTGGGATGCGCCAGCGGGTGGCCATTGCCATGGCACTTGTTACTTCCCCCAGCCTGATTATTTTGGATGAGCCAACTTCGGCTCTTGACCTTTTGACTCAGGCTAACATCTTTAATGTGCTCAAGCGTATTAAAAAAGAGTTGGGCACCAGTTTCATCTTGATCACCCACGATATTGCCACCTCCAGCGAACTGGCCGATGACGTCGCCGTCATGTATGCCGGGCAGATTGTCGAACGCTCCGATGCCGAACGTTTCTTCGTTGAACCCCTCCATCCTTATTCGCAAATGCTGATGGCCAGTGTCCCCCGTCTGCGCGCCGATAAGATACCCGAATTTATTATCGGACAACCACCCAGTTTAATTTCACCACCCTCAGGCTGCCGTTTTGCCGACCGTTGCCCCTTGCGCTTCGCCAAATGCGCCGAGGAACCTCCTGTCTTTGAAATGAATGGACGTCAGGTCCGTTGCTGGAAATACGCTTAGGAGCCGACCATGCTGAACAAGCAAACTCTGGATGTGAGCACCCCCATTGAACAGGATAATGTCCTCCTTTCTGTTCGCGATCTGCGCGTTTGGTTTGAACTGCACCGCTTTGGCTTTGGCGTGATCGGGCATGTACGCGCCGTGGATGATGTCACCTTTGACATCAAACGCGGTGAGGCAATTGCTGTCGTGGGTGAAAGTGGCTGTGGCAAGAGCAGCCTGATGAAAACCATCCTTGGACTGTATCGCCCCACTGCCGGCGAAGTGACCTTTGAAGGAAAAAACATCCACGCTCTCGGACGCGATGGCTTGCGCTGGTATCGCTCCCAGGTAGGCTATATTCAACAAGACCCCTTTGGTGCCTTGCCTCCTTTTATGAAAGTGGAGCGCATCCTGGAAGAACCGCTCATTATTGCTGGCGTGAAGAACCGCCAGGAACGCCTGGAGCGGATTCGCAAAACAATGACCGAAGTAAAACTCTTCCCCGTGGATGATTTCCTGGGCAAGTTCCCCCACATGCTCAGCGGGGGGCAACAACAACGCGTGGTGATCGCTCGCGCCATGATCTTGAATCCCAAACTCATCGTGGCCGATGAACCGGTCTCCATGCTGGATGCATCCGTCCGTGTCGAAATCCTCAAGTTACTGCGCGGCCTCCAGGAAACGCACAACCTGGCGTTCATTTACATCACCCATGACCTCTCCACTGTAAAGTACTTCTCCGAACGTATTTTCGTCATGTATGCCGGAAAACTGGTGGAAAAGGCCAACATTCGTGCCCTGCTCAACACCCCCATGCACCCCTATACTCAGGCTTTGCTGGCAGCCACCTCGGACCCCGATGCCAACAATGCCCGAACTTTCAAGGATGTGCCGCCGGGGGAACCTCCCAGTCTGGTCAACCCTCCCAATGGATGTCGCTTCCACCCGCGCTGTAGCAAAATGATCGCCGGCTTGTGCGAGGTCGAGGTTCCGCCCTATTTTGAGCCTGAGGCCGAACACCAGGTGGCTTGCTGGTTATATAAATGATGTTGGAACATCCTGAACGGTTATTGATTCTCGCCACCGTTTTGTTGCTTTTTGGTGTCGTCATGCCCTTCCTCATGGTCCTCCATGTGGTGGAATCCACCTTCTTCCTGAATTTTCTATCTTTTACCGCCTCCATCCTCGGATCGCTGCTCGGATTCGTTGGCATCGCCCTGTACCAGATTCGTCACCGCCATCAAGACGATTCTGACGATAGCGATTACAAGTAACTCCTGCCCAGGCAGAGCAAAAAGCAGAAGTTGGGTAAAATACTCCCTGACCCGTAAGGCACTCCCTACCGGGAGTATGCCGAAAATTGTGTAAATTCGTAGTGAGAGATTAATCTCGCACCACTTTTACACAAAAATTGAGATACTATCCCCCCATCTCACGGGTTAGAAAACCCAAAAGCGCTTTTGCCTGCCTTTTTGTTTCTAAGGAGAAATGACCATGACGCTTCGCCATAACTTCGCCCGCCTGTTCGGGGGGCTGATCGCCGCTCTTTTGCTGCTCTCCGCTTGCAGTCCAGCAGCGACCGAAACCCCTCCTCCTCCAACGGAAACATCTCTGCCTCAGCCCACGGTCACTCCTACCCCCTTGCCGCAGCGCGCCCTCACGATTTGTCTGGGCGAAGAACCCAACTCGCTCTATCCCTTTGGCCCGCTCAATTCTGCTGCCCGAAGCGTCCTCTCTGCCATTTATGACGGCCCCATTGATACTGTTGGCTACGATTACCAACCGGTCATCCTCACTCAATTACCTTCCCTTAAAAACAAAGACGCCCAAATTGTCAAAATTACCGTCCGCCCGCGCACCGAAATCGTCGATGCCAATGGCAATCTAACCACCCTCCAGACGGGCACGCGCCTTCGCCCCAGCGGCTGCCGCAGCAACGACTGTGTCATCACCTATGACGGCGTCAGCCCCCTCGAAATGGACCAGATGGTGGTCACTTTTCGCCTGCGTTCCGACCTGACCTGGTCCGACGGCACTCCCCTTACGGCTGACGATTCTGTCTATGCCTTTACTATCGCCAAAAATTCTCCCTCCAGCGATACCGCCTACCTGGTTGCTCGCACCCAATCTTACGAAGCCGCTGACCCCACCACAATTCAATGGTGGGGAAAACCTGGCTTCATTGACCCCACCTATTTCACTAATTTCTGGCAGCCTGCCCCCAAACACCTGTGGAGCAAATTGAACCCCGCCGATTTGCCCAAAAGCGACATCGCCTCACGCACCCCCATCGGCTGGGGACCTTATGTCCTTCAAGAATGGGTGCCGGCCGATCACATTACCCTGAGCAAAAATCCTTACTACTTCCGCACCAGCGAAGGCTTGCCCAAATTTGACACCCTCACCTTCCGCTTCATTGCAGACCCCAACGCCGCCCTCAGCGAACTTGTCGCTGGCCGTTGTGATGTACTCGACCCCACCGTCCGCCTGGATGGACAGGCCGCCCTCCTCAAACAAATGCAAGAAAGCGGACAAATCCGTGCTCTCTTCGCCACCGGTATGACCATCGAATGGCTGGGATTGGGCATCGCTCCCGCCTCCTACGACGACGGTTACGACAACCAATACGCTGGCGACCGCCAGGATTTCTTTGCCGACCCGCGCACCCGTCAGGCCATTGCCATGTGCCTCGACCGCCAAAAAGTCGTAGATACCGTCTTGCTCGGCCTGACCACCGTCCCCAATTCCTATCTCCCAGCCGAACATCCTCTCTTTGAAAGCGGCGTAGCCACCTATCCCTATGATCCCACTGCTGCCGCTGCTTTGCTCGACCAGGCCGGCTGGCGCGACCTGGATGGTAACCCTGCTACCCCGCGGACAGCTACCTTTGCCAAAAACGTCACCCCCGGCACTCGCCTCATCCTGAATTACTACACCACCACCGCCACCCAACGCCGCCAGGCGGTAGAAATCCTCAGCGCCTCCCTGGCGCAATGCGGCATTGGCCTCAACGTTCAATACTTCTCCCAAAACGACCTCTACGCCCCTGGCCCGCAAGGCCCTCTCTTTGGCCGTCATTTCGACCTCGCTCAATACGCCATGGGCGTTGAAGGCTTCGAACCGCCCTGCACCTGGTTCACCAGCCAGGAAATCCCCAACAAAGACAATCACTGGGTAGGCACCAACCTCAGCGGCTATCGCGATAAACAATTTGACCAGGCCTGCGAAACCGCCCGTAACGCCCTCCCCGACGAAACCGCCTACGCCGATGCCCATCGTCAGGCTCAAAAAATTTTCGCCGAAGCCCTCCCGGCCATTCCCCTTTACTTCCGCCTCAAAGTGGCCGTCACCCGCCCTGATTTCTGTCATTTTGACCTCGATCCTACGGCCAATCCCTTATGGAACATCGAAGCCTTTGATGATGGTGTGGCCTGCCAGCCCTGAGTCAGCGCCTCGCTGCCAGACCTTTTGCCGGCTCCCGTTAAACTCGCGTTCCCCCCGCCCCGGCGACCGTGGCGAGGGGCACACGCTCCTTACAATAACGCAACCGCCAGCAGGCAAAATTTTTGCTATAATCATCACCATCTGCTTCCCTTGCAGAAAATACAGTGTGACTGCCTATGCGACGGGTGGTTTCCATGCTCAAAGCCGCTTTTATGGACGAACTTAACAGAGAACCAACGCCATCCTCTTCAAGGACACGTCACAGTCCTGGCCTTGCCTGAAGGCCTTGCCAAGCCCTCACCAATCAGCATTGCGCAGGTCGTATGCAAGTCGTTGCGAGATTTTGCGAGTTTACAAATTAATCTGACGATGCGTAGCGCGAGATTTATCTCGCATTTGTGTGCACACACCAAAAACGGGGTGCGACATAAATGTCGCGGTACGAAACCCCATATCTGAATTGCTAGAATATTTTGAAAAGTACAAAATCTCGCGCCACCTTTGCACAAAAATCGAATACCATCATTGCGCAAGCGATGAAAGACAAACCCAACCGGATGAAGGAGTAGTTTGTGACAGACAATAGAAAACCTCTACTGGAAGTCCGAAACCTGAAAACCTTTTTTTATACTGAGGATGGCGTCGTGCGCGCCGTAGATGGCGTCAATTTTGAGGTTTATCCGGGCGAAGTTTTGGGCCTGGTGGGCGAATCGGGCTGCGGGAAAAGTGTGACCTCGCTTTCGATCATGCGATTGATCGCCCCCCCAGGCAAGATCGTCGAAGGCGAAATTTTACTCGATGGCGTGAACTTGCTCGATCTGCCCGAAAACGAAATGATCAAAGTGCGTGGCAATCGCATTTCCATGATCTTTCAGCAACCCCAAACTGCTCTCAATCCTGTTTTCAAAGTCGGCGATCAAATTGCCGAAGTCCTGAATATTCATCAGGATTTTGGTGAAGAAGCCGGGCGCAAGCGTGCCATTGAATTGCTCAAAATGGTTGGCATCCCCGATGCTGAACGTCGCGCCGACGCCTACCCCCACGAGCTTTCCGGGGGAATGGCACAGCGAGTGATGATTGCCATGGCGCTCGCTTGTGTCCCTGAACTTTTAATTGCGGATGAACCCACCACTGCCCTCGATGTCACCATTCAAGCCCAAATCCTGGATTTGATGCGCGATCTGCGCGAAAAAATGGGCACCTCTGTTATCCTCATCACTCACGATCTGGGTGTCATCGCCGAGATGGCCGAACGCGTGGCGGTGATGTATGCAGGGGAAATTGTGGAGCAAACAGAGGTCAACACCCTTTTTGATGCTCCCCTTCATCCTTACACGCAAGGTTTAATTGGTTCCATCCCGGTCCTGGGAAAAGTCAAAGAACGCCTGGAAGTCATTCCTGGGTCAGTGCCCAACCTGG
>JBMFPJ010000073.1:0-7738 GCA_049969175.1 Anaerolineae bacterium
AGAAAAACTGCATCCCGTCCAGCGCAATCAGCAAGGTATCCCCAGGTGCGCAACGACTCGTATCCCATCGCTTTCTCCTTTCCTCACAAAACAGGCTTCCTACCCCTTATTTTATCTCGCAGAAATCCGAACAAATGTGCAAATTTAGAATTGCTGCTGGGACGTTTATTTGGGTGAAAAACAGAACATATTCTGGTAAAATAAGGCCTTGTGTGGATTTCAGTAAACGAGCGCGTGTGTCCTTCCACGCTCCCCTCTCTCGTTTGGCTGAGCCACTCCAATTTGCCAATTACATATTTGTTTGAAGGAGAACGTTTTCAAATGGTTCGCATTCGTCTTCGTCGAGTCGGTCAAAAGGGTCAGCCTGCTTATCGTATCGTCGCTGCGGATAAAGAAAGCCCGCGCGATGGTCGCTTCCTGGAAATTTTGGGCTATTACAACCCTCGCACCGATCCAGCTACGATTCAAATCAAGGAGGACCGTGTCTATCACTGGATGAAGAACGGTGCTCTCCCCACCGAATCGGTGGAGCAGTTGTTCAAAACCACGGGTGTGTTGGATCGCTTTGCCCGCTATAAAGCGGGTGAATCCCTGGAAACGTTGTTGCAAGAGGCAGCGGAAGCCAGCGCCAAACGCGCCGCACCAGCCCAAACCCGCAAGGGCTAATCCTTCGTCGGCGCAAAGCAAGTGGTCTTGCGCCGACCCTTCCCTGAGAGGCGCGCGATGAAAGCCCTCATTGAATATATTGCCAAATCTCTGGTTGAACATCCCGAAAAAGTCGAAGTGCGCGAAAGTGGCAACGGCACCCGTGTGCGACTGGAACTCCGCGTGGATAAGGATGATATGGGGCGCATTATTGGCAAGAGCGGACGGGTGGCCAACGCCATTCGCACCTTGCTGCGGGTAGCCGCCGAACGGGACGGCAAGCAGGCTACCCTGGATGTGTTAGAACCCTGATGTCCTCCTCAAAGATGAAAATCCCAGCGCAGGCTGGATCAGGCTCGCCGGCTGGCGAGCCTGAGTATTTGGTCGTTGGCTTTTTGCGCCGCCCGCATGGAGTGCGCGGTGAAATCGTCATGGATCTCTACACTGACTTTCCGCAGCGGTTGAAAAGCGGCAAACGGCTGTACATTGGCGAGGAGCATGTGCTGGTGCATCTTGCCGGCGTGCGCCCTCATCAGAACGGCTTGCTGGTGCGTTTCAAGGGGATGGATACCCCCGAAGCCGTCGGGCAGTTTCGTAATCAATGGGTGTATGTCAAAACCAGTGAGCTGCCGCCTTTGCCGGCGGGCCGGTATTATCAACATCAGCTGCTCGGCCTCCATGTGGAAGATGAGCGGGGCAATCTCTTAGGCGTGCTGGTTGAGATTTTGGAGACAGGTGCCAACGATGTCTATGTCGTTGTGGATGAGAAGGGCCGCGAGCTGCTTTTGCCGGCCATTCCGTCGGTCATTCTGGACGTTCAGCCGGAGCGCGGTTTCATCCGCGTTCATCTGCTCGACGGGTTGCTCGATGATACCTCGTCAGAGGAGGCGTTAGAAGAATAACGGGGTATGGACGAGCGGTATTATTGGGTCGGTTTTAATTTGATTCGAGGCATTGGGTCGGTGCGTTTGCAGGCACTGATTCATCACTTCGGTGACCTGGAATCGGCCTGGAGGGCCGCGCCGGCCGATTTGGCGGAAGCCGGCTTGGGTCCGAAAGTGATCGAGCGTTTGCTGCAGGCGCGTCAGAGTGTGGATTTGCCAAAGGTGTGGGAAAAGATCACAGAGCAGGGCATCCGCATCGTCACCTGGCTAGATGAAAATTACCCCTCTCGCTTGAAAGAGATTGATCAGCCGCCACCGGTGTTGTATTTGCGCGGTGACTATCTGCCCGATGATCAGTTTGCTGTGGCGATTGTTGGCACTCGACGGGTGACGCCTTATGGGCGACAGGTGGCAGATGAACTGGCGTCTTTTCTGGCTGCCAATGGGGTTACGGTGATCAGCGGCCTGGCGCGAGGGGTGGATGCCATTGCCCACTCGGCAGCCATACGGGCGGGTGGACGTACGCTGGCGGTGCTGGGTTCGGGGGTGGATCGGATTTATCCGCCGGAGCACCGTGCCCTGGCCGAACAGATTTGTGCGCACGGGGCGCTAGTGAGCGATTATGCGCCGGGCACGCCGCCCGATGCGGTCAATTTTCCGCCGCGCAATCGCATTATTTCTGGGCTTTCTATGGCGGTTGTGGTGGTGGAGGCGGGTGAAACCAGCGGTGCGTTGATTACGGCGGGGTTCGCCGCGGAGCAGGGGCGAGAGGTCTTTGCTGTGCCGGGGAATATTTTTGCGCCCCAAAGTAAGGGGACGAATAAATTGATTCAGCAGGGTGCGCAGCCGCTCTTGAGCGTGCAGGATTTGATGCAGGCGCTGGATTTGAATCGATTGAGTGAGCAAAAGGTGGCGCGGCGTTTGTTGCCCACGGATGAAACTGAGGCGCGTTTGCTGAATGTGCTTTCGCATGAGCCGTTGCATGTGGATGAAATCCGCCAGCGGGCTGGTATGCCGATTGAGCAAGTCTCGGCGACGCTGGTGATGATGGAGCTGAAGGGACTGGTGCGCCAGGTGGGCGGCATGAACTATGTGGCGCTTCGTGAGGTACAATCGGATTATTCTGTAAAGGAAGTACCTGACCGGGAAACGGAAGGGAAGACAGAATTAGACTTTTAAGCGATCAATGGAATGGTTATGTCTGAACATGTTGATGCTGTGCATACTTATGCAGTGATTATGGCTGGCGGTGGGGGAACGCGCCTGTGGCCGGTTTCGCGCCGCGAACGCCCCAAACAGTTGTTGCCGTTATTGGGGAAGGAGACGTTGTTTCAAAGCACGGTGGCGCGGCTGGAGAATTTGTTCCCGCCGGAGCGCATTCTGGTGGTCACGGTGGAGGAACAGGCGAGCGAAATGCAAAAGCAAGCGCCGCATATTCCGGCGGAGAATTACCTGATTGAGCCGGCACCGCGAGGTACAGCTTCGGTGGTGGGGCTGGCGGCAGTGGCGCTACAGCAGCGCGATCCGCAGGCGATGATGGCGGTGCTGACAGCAGATCACTTCATCCGCAATCGGGATTTGTTTCACTACCTGATCCGAGCCGCCTTCGATGTGGCCAAAAATGATTATCTGGTTACGCTGGGAATTACGCCCACTTATCCTTCTACCGCTTATGGTTATATTCAACAGGGGGAGCCGTTGAATGGCAATTACCGCTATCCAGTGTATGCGGTGCAGCGCTTTAAGGAAAAACCTGACCAGGTAATGGCTGAGCAGCTGTTACGTTCAGGGAATCATTCCTGGAATAGTGGCATGTTCGTCTGGCGAGTGGATGCCATTCTTGCAGAGATTGAGCGGCAAATGCCCCAGCTTTCGGCTGTGTTGAAGGAGATTTCCGCTGCCTGGAACACGCCGCAGCGCAATGAAATTATCCGCAAACACTGGTTTGAGCTGAAAACCGAAACGGTTGATTATGGCATTATGGAAAAGGCCGAACGGGTGGCGGTTTTGCCGGCTGGTGGCTTAGGCTGGAATGATGTCGGCTCGTGGGATACTCTTTTTGATGTCTTGTTGCCGGATATGAATGGCAACGTCTCTACAACGGCGCATCATTTGGCGGTGGATACTCATAACACATTGGTTTATAGCAATGATGATGAACGTCTGGTGGTTACCATTGGCCTGGATGACATGATCGTGGTGGATACGGATGATGTGTTGCTGATTTGCAAGACCGATCAGGCGCAGAAAGTGCGCGAGGTGGTAGAACACTTGAAGAAACATCATCAGGAAAAGTATCTGTGAGACAGGAATAGACAGGCTCTTATTGAGATCAAATTTTGACGGAGGCCTTCTCTTATGGAAGCATATTGCATGAAGTGCAGGACAAAACGCGAAATTCAGGATGCGCAGGCGACCTTTAATACCACTGGCGCGGCGGTAACGGTAGGTGTCTGCCCGGTTTGTGGCACGCGGTTGTTCCGCATGGGTAAGACGCCGGCGCATGAAGGCCTGACGCCGCCGGAGAAGAAGGAAAACCGCCAGGGCAAGCTGGTGATTGTGGAATCTCCGGCCAAGGCGCGCACAGTGGGGCGCTTTTTGGGCAAGGGGTACACGGTCAAGGCCTCAGTTGGGCATGTGCGCGATTTGCTTCGTTCGCAGTTATCGGTAGATGTAGAACATGATTTTGCACCCAAATATCGTGTGCCCAAAGAGAAAAAAGAAGTGGTCAAAGAGCTTAAGCAGCTGGCGAAACAAGCAGAGGAAATTTATCTGGCGACCGACCCTGACCGCGAAGGGGAGGCCATTTCCTGGCATTTGATGGAGGCGGCGCAGATAGACCGTCAACGCGCCAGACGAGTGGTTTTTCATGAGATTACCGAACCGGCGATTCGCGAGGCATTTGCCCATCCGCGCCAGATCGACATGAACCTGGTCAATGCGCAACAAGCGCGGCGGGTGCTGGATCGCCTGGTGGGTTACAGTATCAGTCCGATTTTGTGGGAAAAGGTGCGCAGCCGACTTTCGGCGGGACGCGTTCAGTCGGTGGCGCTTCGCCTGATCGTCGAGCGTGAACGGGAGATCGAGGCATTCGTGCCGGTGGAGTATTGGACGATCGGCGCCGAGTTCCAACCTGAAGGACTCCGTCAAACATTCCTGGCCAAACTGGTGAAGATTGATGAGAACGAGCCGGAACTGCCGAATGAAGAGGCGGTCAAGCCTGTTGTGACAGATATGGAAACCGCTTCTTACTGGCTGAGTCGGGTCAAGCGTGGAGAGCGCAAACGGCGTCCGGCCGCCCCGTTTATCACCTCTACCTTGCAGCAAGAGGCTTCGCGCAAACTGGGTTTTACCGCCAAGCGGACGATGGCATTGGCTCAGGGATTGTACGAAGGCGTGGATGTAGGCGAAGGTGGAACGACAGGTCTGATTACCTACATGCGCACCGATTCAACCAATGTCTCTGAACTGGCGCAAAAAGAAGCCCGCGACTACATTAGGGGCAAATATGGCGCCGATTTTCTCCCCCCCGAACCGCCGCAGTACAAGACGAAGACGGTCGGCGCGCAGGAAGCTCACGAAGCAATTCGTCCGACTTCAGTGATGCGTGAGCCAGAAAAAGTCAAGCCCTACCTGGAACCGGCCATGTTCAAATTGTATCAATTGATTTGGCAACGTTTTGTCGCTTCGCAGATGGAATCGGCGGTGTATGACACTTTGCAAGTGGAAGTTAGCGGCAAGAGTAGCGCCCATGAGTATTTGCTGCGGGCCTCTGGTTCGGCGGTGAAATTCCCCGGCTTCCTGGTAGTGTATGAGGAGGCGCGTAACGAGGATGTGCGAGACGAGGACGAGGATAACGTTCGCATCCCGGCGGGAATCGCTGAGGGGCAAAAACAGGAACTGGTACGGTTGATTCCGGAGCAACACTTCACCCAACCGCCGCCCCGCTATTCGGAGGCCTCGCTGGTGCAGGCGCTGGAGGAATATGGGATTGGGCGTCCCTCCACCTATGCACCGACTCTGTCCACGATTCAGCAGCGCGGCTACGTGGAGCGGGTGGACCGCCGCCTCGTCCCGACCGAGACGGGGATGCGGGTCAACGATCTGCTGGTGCAATACTTCCCGGAGATTGTGGACGTGAATTTCACCGCCCGTATGGAAGATGACCTGGATAAAATTGCCTCCGGCCAGGCTGAATGGGTGGAGGTGCTGCGTGCATTTTACGGACCATTCGCGCAAACGGTGCAAAAAGCGCAGGCAGAAATGCCGGCGATCAAGAGTGGCCCGGAAGCGATTGGCCGCGCCTGCCCGCAATGTGGGCGGGAGCTGGTGATTCGCTACGGACGATTCGGTAAGTTTATTTCGTGTAGCGGATTTCCAGAATGCCGCTATACTGAGCCGTGGCTGGAAAAGATCGGCGTGACCTGCCCCAAGGATGGTGGTGACCTGGTAGAGCGCAAGACGCGCCGCAATCGGGTCTTCTATGGTTGCATCAATTATCCGAATTGTGATTTTACTTCATGGAAAAAACCTATTCCGCAACCGTGCCCCAAATGTAATGGCTTACTGGTGATTGCCAATAAGCGCGAAGTCCAATGCCTGAATTGCCAGGAGACTTTCTTGTTGGAAGAAGTGGTGCCCGAACCGGCAGATTAAGCGAGATTGTATCTATTCAGGCATGTCATTGCTTTGTCGTGGCGCTTATGCACCACGACGAAGCAATTTCCCCAACACCAGATTTGCTCGTTGGAACAGGAAATTGCGCTTCGGGCGAGCCTCAGCGTGGCCCTTCGTGGCGCGAGACGCCACTCGCAATGACATTTGCAATCTTTTTTTTCTATGGCTGAATAGTTACCGTTGATTTTCATAGTGTTGTATAATCAAATCGTACACTTGTTCTGAAAAAGGAGCGCGGCTATGCAGGTCATTTCTCAAATCACTGCTCAATGGCTCAAAAAACCAGCAGCGCTGGTAGGGGGCGCTTTGATAGTGGGAATCGTGCTCGGTTTGATTTGGGGCTGGTGGATTGATCCCGTGCAATTTGTGGACGCCACGCCGATCTATCTCCGAGCCGATCTCCAGGAAGATTATTTGCGCATGACCATTGATTCGTTCCTGTTCAATCGGGACCTGGATCTAGCCGTGCAACGCTGGCAGAACCTGGGTGCGAATGCGCCGTTGATTCTTGATGCCATTCAGGCGAACCCCAAGCATTTGAATCCGCAGGTGGTGGCTGCTTTCCGCCAGCTGATTGAGCAGCGGCTTGGCTTGTTAACCCCAGCGGGTACGCCAACGCCGGCACCGGCGCGGGCCGGGGGAAGCAGCACGATTTTGATTGTGCTTGCTATTGTGGTGATCGTGGCGGTAGTGGTAGGTGCCGCGTTGCCCTTGCGACGTTTGCTGGCAAAGGGACGTAGCACGGAAGTAACGCCGATGATGCAGGCTGCGGAGATCACTCGTCAAACAGAAAAGACGAACTTTGAAGATTTAGGCCTGGCCCCTCCCATCACCCAGACGATGACTACATACGTCCTGGGCGATGATCTTTACAATGAGTCCTTTGGCATCAATACGCAGAGCGGCGAATTCCTCGGCGAGTATGGCATGGAAATTTCCGAGACGATTGGCATTGGTGACCCCAAAAAGGTGACTGCGTTTGAAGTCTGGTTGTTCGATAAGAACGATATTCGCACGGCGACCAAAGTGCTGATGACCGAACACGCTTTCAACGATCCGACGATTCGCAGCCGCCTTGAGCCGAAAGGTGAGCTGGTGCTGGTCGAGCCGCAAAAGCAATTTATGCTTGAAACCGAAACCTTACAATTACTGGTAACGGTGGTGGATTTAGAATACGGGAAAGGTCCCCTTCCACCCAATAGTTATTTTGAGCGCCTGGTGCTGGAACTGGCAGTTTGGCCCAAAGGGGAACAACCCGCAGCATAAAAAGAATTACGGGGCTGCACACCGTAGCAAACGGGGCGCGATAAAATACACAGCGACTGCTTATGTGGCAGTCGCTATGTATTTTTTTGAAAACCGGAAGAAGCTTTTTACTCAATTTTTAAAATTTTGAACCTGATTTTTCCGCCAGGGGCATCGGCCTCGACGATCTCACCCACTTTGCGGTCTAAGAGAGCGCGGCCGATAGGTGATTCATGCGAAATTTTACCGTTGCGCGGGTCGGCTTCTTTGGGGCCAACAACGTGGTA
>JBMFPJ010000074.1:0-7735 GCA_049969175.1 Anaerolineae bacterium
CTGCCCCGAGCGAAGCGTGGGGGAAGCAATCTCCTGTTTTCATGCCATCTCTGGCAACTTTGCCCGGAGATTGCTTCGGCGGAAGTGCGCCGCCTCGCAATGACACCGAATTCGTGATTTGCTGAAATTGGTTGCGCGCAGCGACCTCGCCGGGGATTGACCCCCCGACTATTCCTGCGAAGCTGCCTGAAGCCAGCATGAGACAGCCTTTCCAGGCTGTTCAGGACAGGCCAGGGCTTCGACTTTTGTTTGCAAAAAAGGAGGCCAGATGAATACCTTTGGTTACCCTGCCATTGAATGGGTGGTGTGGATTCAAAATCTTGGAGGATGGCTCGAAGCCCCCATGCACTTCTTCACCTTCCTGGGGTCAGAAGAATTCTTCCTGCTCATCTTGCCGGCGCTCTATTGGAGCATTGACACCGCGGTCGGTTTGCAGATTGGCCTGATTTTACTCTTCAACACTGGGCTCAATGGCCTGTTCAAACTGCTTTTCGCCGCGCCTCGCCCCTATTGGGTCAGCCTGCAGGTCAAAGCCCTGGCGGCCGAATCATCGTTTGGCCTCCCATCAGGGCATGCTCAGATCGGCATCGGCGTATGGGGCACGTTAGCCGTACGACTGCGAAGACGATGGGCCTGGTGGGGAGCGGCTCTCCCCATTTTTCTCATCGGCTTCTCACGCCTGTACCTGGGCGTTCACTTCGTTCACGACGTGCTGGTTGGCTGGCTACTGGGCGGATTGGCGCTTTGGGCCTTCCTGACCCTGTGGGATAAGCTCTCAAATTGGGCCAGGAACCTGCCTTTTGAACAACAGCTGCTGAGCGCATTTGTACTTTCGCTACTATTTGTCCTGCTCGGGGGAGTGGCGGTGAATGCCCTGCAAGGATACACCCTCCCCCCGGAGTGGATCGAAAATGCGCGTCGCGCCGGGGACCCCTTGCCGGATCCCGTTTCGCTGGCGGGATTCATCGCCTCGGCGGGGACACTCTTCGGGCTGCTGAGCGGCCTGGCGTGGATGGCGCGTCGGGGCGGGTACCAGGCCGAAGGTCCGCTGGCGAAGCGGATTTTGCGTTACCTCCTCGGCCTGATCGGGTTGCTCCTCATCTCCTTTGGTCTCGGCTTCATCTTCCCGCGCGGCGCGGAGCTGTTGCCAACCATCTTGCGTTACCTGCGCTATGCTCTGGTCGGTTTTTGGATTTCAGGCGGGGCACCCTGGTTGTTTTTGCATTTCAAAATGGTTAAGGCCCCCAAGGCCTAGGGGGGAATCTGTTATAATCCCCCGTACTTAGGGCAAATTTCACACAGGAATTGAGATGACGCTCGAACGCGGAACATTGCTCCACAAACGCTATCGTATTGTTGAAATCTTGGGCCAGGGTGGCATGGGGTCAGTTTACCGCGCGGTGGACGAAAACCTTGGCGTGGATGTGGCCGTCAAAGAAAATCTGTTTACTACCGATGAATATGCCCGTCAATTTCGCCTGGAAGCGGTGATTTTGGCCAATTTGCGCCACCCAAATCTGCCACGGGTTTCGGATCATTTTGTGGTGGGGGATCAGGGGCAATATCTGGTGATGGATTTCATCGAAGGCGAAGATCTGCGTCAGCGCATGGAGCGAGTGGGGACGATCAGCGAAGAAGACGCCATTCAGATCGGTGCAGCCATTTGTGATGCGCTGGCGTACCTTCACTCGCGCAAACCACCCATCTTGCACCGCGATATTAAACCCGGCAATGTAAAGATCACCCCCGATGGCCATATCTACCTGGTAGATTTTGGGCTGGCCAAGGTTGTGCAGGGTAGCCAGGTGACAACGACCGGCGCGCGGGCCATGACGCCAGGATATTCTCCTCCTGAACAATATGGCACCGCGCGGACGGATCCGCGTACCGATATTTACTCGCTGGGAGCCACGCTCTACGCGGCCTTGAGCGGAGTTATTCCTGAAGATGGCCTGGCGCGTGCCATGGACAACGCTCAGCTAACGCCTTTGCGCAAGCGCAACCCCAAAGTCTCGCGGCGATTGGCGGCGGCGATTGAAAAGGCCATGGCGGTGGATCCGGCCGATCGCTTTCAAACGGCGGAAGAGTTCAAAAAGGCATTACTGGGCACCAAGGCCAAGACGCAGCAATTAACCGGAAGCTACACGGTTTCACCGCCGCCTGCCGAAGTCAAAGTGGCAGATGGAGAGGAGGCGAAAGCAGAAAAACCAGCCTCCAACCGGCCGTATACCGGGCCTTTACCGCCACCTCCTTCTGTTGAAGCCAAACCCTTTATCCCGCCTGGCAAGCGAAAACGTGAAGAGAAAAAACGTTCCCGCCGTCGCTGGACGATCTTTGTCCTGCTGATGTTGGTGGGCGCCATGCTCGGCGCGGCGTATCTCTTCCCGGATTTGTTGCCGGCTGAGACGCGCGCTGCGCTGCCGTTTTTCGTTCCCAAATCGGCAACGCCGACACGGATTGCCAGCCTTCCTGCCAGCCCTACCGAATCTCCTACAGAAACGCTGGCGCCAACGGCTACCGCCACGGCAACCCCTCGGCCCCCAACAGCCACCTTCACCCCGACGAACACAGCAGTGGGCATTGTCACTGAGACATTGGTGATCGGCCCGCCTGGAATTCCTACCTCGACGTTGACGCCCTCTCCCACCCCGCAAGGAGGAGGGTATGGGCAAATCGCTTTTGCTTCTGATCGCAGTGGTATTCCCCAAATCTACCTGAGCGATCTGACAGGCGAGACAATAACAGTCATTACCAATATGCCAGAAGGTGCCTGCATGCCTTCCTGGGCGCCGGATGGCAGCCGATTGGTCTTTGTTTCTCCCTGCCGGGGAAATTTAGGAATCGCCGATCTCCCCCCGCGAGGCGCCAGCCTTTATATTGTTAATGCCGATGGCAGTAATCTGACGCCGTTGACTACCGTCCCCGGCGGCGATTTTGAGCCAGCCTGGTCGCCTGATGGGGAACGAATTGCTTTCACCTCGCTGCGTGATGGCAGTATGCAAGTCTATGTGCTTTCGTTGAAGGATATGACCGTCACCCGCTTGACCAATTTTGGCCCCGGCGTGGAAGCCCGCCAGCCGGCCTGGTCACCCGATGGTAAACAGATCGTCTTCGTGGTCAGGCGGGTGGGGGTGTACCAGATTTGGGTGATGAGCGACAGTGGCGAGGATGCAATGCAGCTGGTACGCCGCGGGCAACAGTTCTGGGATTATCTGCCGGTCTGGTCGGTGGATGGGAAAGTCATTTTGTTCAGCGAACGGGGGGTCAACTCTGCGGCGCCGCCCTGGCAAATGAGCATCTTCTACGAGCAGCGCGAGACTGATCAGGCGACTCGTCTCAATTTCGGTGTGCTGGCGTTTGAGAATGTCCATTTCTCGCCCGATGGTTTCTGGCTGGTGGGTGAAGGCCGGGAGGGGAACAACACGGATATTTACTATATGACCGTCGCCGGCGCCAGCCGCGTTCGCCTTACCAGCAATCCGACAGCCGATTTTGACCCTGCCTGGCGGCCGATTGCTCCATAGTGTCTCGCTTTTTTGTGTAAAAGTAGTGCGAAATTAATCCCCTACGGGGACAATATCTCGCACTACGAAATTTTCGGCATATTATCGTTGTTCCATAGTGCAGCCCACGGGCTATGTCTTTCTGGTGATTGTCCAATGCTCTCAGACCTCTGAAGCCTACGCGACCTCGGAGGTCTTTTGCTTCTTGTTTTCTAATATTCCTCTTATTGACTTGCTTTTTCAGGCATGTTATCATTATTTTCGCCCATTTAGCACTCTCTCGTTGAGAGTGCTAAATATGCCGGGAGCCTATGGAACTGACCGAACGCCAGAAGTCACTGTTAATGCTTATCATTCGGGAGTATATTGATGCAGCCCAGCCGGTTGCCTCCAAACACCTGGTGGAGCGCTATCACCTGGATGTTAGCTCTGCCACGGTGCGCAATGAGATGGCCGCGCTCACTGAGATGGGTTATCTGCGGCAGCCGCACACCTCCGCCGGTAGAGTGCCTACCGAGGAAGGCTATCGCTTTTTTGTGAGCCAGTTGATGCATCAGGTGGAGTTGCCGGAGACGATTCAGCACACCATCATGCATCAGTTCTATCAGGCGCGCCCGGATGTGGAACAATGGATGACCCTGGCTGCCTCCGTGCTGGCGCATCAATCGCAGGCAGTGTCGGTGGTCACTGCGCCGCATGCTGAGACGGTGCGCTTCAAGCACGTCGAATTAATCTCCACCCAGGGACGGCAGGTACTGATGGTGTTGGTGATGGGAGGTGGTGAGGTCAGTCAGCAGATTTTGACCCTTGCTGAGCCGGTCTCGCAAGAGCGCCTCAGCCAGACGGCTTCTCGCCTGAACGCCTTGCTGTTGGGGAAAGCGCTGAACGAGATGGCGGTTTTGCCAGCGCGTGGCGATGCCCTGGAGCAGGATATTCTCACGCTCATCGTGCAAGATATGCGCCGCGCCAGTGAAAGCATCTCAGGCGAAATTTATACCGATGGCCTGACCAATGTGCTCGCTGAGCCAGAATTTGCCGAATCGGACGAGGCACGACGCACGCTACGTCTCTTTTTTGAGCAGCGTTCGATCTTGCAGGAATTGCTGGCGCGAACGGTCAGCAACAGCACCGTGGGAGGGGTACAGGTGTTGATCGGTGGCGAAGGCGGCTGGGAAGAGCTGCGTCAGTGTTCGATGGTGCTGGCGCGCTATGGTGTGCCCGGTCTGATGACCGGCACATTGGGCGTGCTGGGACCGATTCGCATGTCTTATGTGCGTACCATCCCGGCGGTGCGCTTTGTCGCCGGGCTGTTGAGTGACCTGGTAAACGAAAGAATTGCTGGAGTGTAGAAGTATGAGCGACAAGAAAAAGCACGAGAAAGTTCAACCTGAAGAAGTTTCCCCGCAGGGCGGGAGTCCGGCGGAAGCGGTGGAGACGCCTGAGGGCGGCACCCAGCCCGAAGTCCGGGTGGAGGCGGCTGATCTTTCGGCGGAAATCGAGCAGCTGCGGCAGAAGCTGTCTGAGGCCGAGGCGCGCTCAGCGGAAAATCTGGATGGTTGGCAGCGGGCGCTGGCCGATTTCGTGAATTATAAAAAGCGAGTCGAGCGGGATAACGAAACGCTGCGGCTGACGATGAAAGGGGATATTATCAAAAAATTCCTGCCGGTGCTGGACGACCTGGAGCGTGCTTTGCAAAATCGTCCGACCGAAGGGAACGCCGCTGCCTGGGCTGAGGGTGTGGAGTTAATCGTCCGCAAGATGCAGGCGATCTTAGAGGCAGAAGGTGTGAAGAAGATTGAGGCGGAGGGGGCGCCGTTTGATCCGAATTATCATGAGGCGATTTCGCATGAGCCGGCTGATGGGGTTGAAAGCGGCCATGTAATCGCCGTAGTCCAGAATGGATACGTGCTGGGGGAGCGGGTGATCCGCCCGGCTCTGGTGCGTGTGGCGCAATGAAAATTCTCAGGCTCACCGTTCCGTTTTGCGGTAATTTGTGGCGTGGCCTGAAGGAACTTTGAGACAGGAGCAACGAAGAATGGGAAAGATCATCGGTATTGATTTGGGAACGACCAACTCGGTGGCGGCTGTTATGATGGGCGGTGAGCCGGTGGTGATCCCTTCCGCGGAGGGGGAGCGGCTGGTGCCTTCCGTCGTGGCGGTCAATAAAAATCATGAACGACTGGTTGGGCGCGTGGCGCGCAATCAGGCGATTGTCAATTCGCAGAACACGGTGTTTTCGATTAAACGCTTCATGGGGCGGAAGTTCAACGACCCGGAAGTGGAGCGGACGAAAAAACGCGTTCCTTATACTGTCACGGAGGCACCGAACGGCGATGTGCGGGTGTTGCTCGATGGCAAAGAATATAGCCCGCCGGAAATTTCGGCGATGATTCTGGCAAAAATCAAGCGCGATGCCGAATCCTTTTTAGGAGAACCGGTCACCCAGGCGGTGATTACCGTGCCGGCTTATTTCAATGACGCTCAGCGCAACGCCACCAAAGACGCGGGCAAAATTGCTGGCCTGGAGGTGCTGCGCATCATTAACGAGCCTACCGCCTCTTCGCTGGCTTATGGGTTGGACAAGAAAAAGAACGAAATTATTGCCGTTTATGATTTGGGCGGCGGTACATTTGATATTTCCATCCTGGATGTTGGTGAAGGCGTCTTCCAGGTGCGTGCCACCAGCGGGGATACCTTCCTGGGCGGTGATGACTTCGATCAGCGCATCATGGATTACCTTGCCGATGAATTTCAAAAGGAAAATGGCGTAGATTTGCGCCAGGATCGCCAGGCTTTGCAGCGCTTGAAAGAGGCCGCCGAAAAGGCGAAAATTGAACTTTCGACGGTGCTGCAGACCGAAATCAATTTGCCTTATATTACCGCTGATGCCAGTGGCCCCAAGCATTTGGTCACTACGTTGAGCCGGGCCAAACTGGAGCAGCTGACCGCCGATTTGATCGACCGCACCATTGCCCCGCTCAAACAGGCGCTGGCGGATGCGGGCCTGACCGCTGGTGACATCAACGAGGTGGTGCTGGTCGGTGGTATGACGCGTATGCCGGCAGTTCAAGAGCGAGTGCGCGCCTTCTTCGGGAAAGAACCTCACAAGGGAGTCAACCCCGACGAGGTGGTGGCGATCGGCGCGGCGATCCAGGCCGGTGTTTTGGGCGGCGAGGTGAAGGATATCTTGCTGCTGGATGTAACCCCCCTCACACTCTCGGTCGAGACCCTGGGCGGGGTGGCCACGCCACAAATTGAACGCAACACGACGATTCCCACCCGCCGCACCCAGGTTTTCTCCACCGCTACCGATAACCAGACCCAGGTGGAAATTCATATTGTCCAGGGCGAACGCCCGATGGCGGCCGACAACAAATCGTTGGGACGTTTCATCCTGGATGGCATTCCGCCAGCGCCGCGGGGTGTGCCCCAAATCGAAGTGACCTTTGACATTGATGCTAATGGCATTTTGAAGGTGACGGCGAAGGATAAAGCTACCGGCCGCAGTCAACACATCACCATTACGGCTTCCTCTGGCCTTTCCGCAGAGGAAATCGAACGGATGCGCAAAGACGCGGAGGCTCATGCTGAAGAAGACCGCCGCCGCAAAGCCGTGATCGAGGCGCGCAACGGTGCAGATAACATGATCTACGCCGCGGAAAAATCTTTGCGCGAATTCGGCGATAAGGTCCCGGCCGAGATTCGCACGGAGATCGAAACCAAAATTGCCGAAGTCCGCAAAGCGGCTGAAGGCGAAGATGTGGAATCCATTCGTTCCGCCACCGAAGCATTGGGCCAGGCGATTCAAAAAATTGGCGCCAGCGTTTACCAGCAAACGGATGTCCCTCCGGCTGGAGCGGCGGGTGCCTCTTCGAATGGCCCAGATGTGGTGGACGGCGAAGTCGAAAAATAATTTTGTGGTCAGGAAATGAGCGAGCGCGATTATTACGAAGTCCTCGGCATTGATCGTAACGCCACGGAAGACGAGATCAAATCGGCCTTCCGCAAGTTGGCGCGCCAGTATCACCCCGATGTAAACAAATCGCCCGATGCTGAGGAAAAATTCAAAGAAATCAACGAAGCCTACGGCGTGCTCTCAGACCCCGAAAAGAGAGCGCGTTACGATCGTTTTGGTCGCGCTGGCCTGGGTGAAACAGGTGGATTCCATGACTACACTGTAGATTTTTCCGACCTCTTTGAAGAACTGTTCGGCGGGTTTGGCTTCTCTACCG
>JBMFPJ010000075.1:0-7709 GCA_049969175.1 Anaerolineae bacterium
CGCTGGCAGGGGAGGTCTGCCTTCCAGACGGATGAAAACACAGAGCGTAGGCAGACTTTCCAGCCTGGCTGGGCAGACTCGAAAGGCTCTCTCGTGGAAGAAGATTGGCTGTTTCTACCACCGCAGTGCAAAGGCAGAGCGTTACTTTCGCGCGGAGGACCAAATTTTCAGATGCAGTCCACCGTTTTCCCGTTGCTCTGGATGGAAGTGAGGACGGCAAAGGTGGCTTTTGTCACGGCGAGCAGATGGTCGTAGGGGATGGGCGGAGGGCCACCTTTTTCAATGGCCTCAAAGAAAGCCACCATTTCATTCCTCCAGCCTTTATCTTGTGGTCTCTTTTCGGTTTTGCGCGTGCCTGCGGCGATCATTTCCAGCTTGCGGAAGTCATCCAAAATGGCGACTTTGCCCTCACAAAAGACTTCCAGACGCTCTTTGGGGAGGGATTTGTCGCCATTGGCCAGGTAATCTACAATGCCTATAGAACCATCGGGAAAGGTCAGGGTGATGGAGACGTTATCTTGTTGATATTTGCCCACATCGGGCAGGGCATGGGCAGCGACGGTGTTGGGGGGCGCACCGACCAGGAAGGTGAGAAAATCAATAAAGTGACAGGCTTCGCCGATGATTCGTCCGCCGCCTTGTGCCGGATCATGGACCCAGTGATTGGCAGGGATGTAACCGGCATTGACGCGGTAGTGGGCGTAGAGGGGTTCGTGACGAGGTGATAGGAAGGTGAAAAGCGTGCGGGCGAGAGGGGCAAAGCGACGATTGAAGCCAACCATCAACAGTGGCTGATTTTCCTGGCGCAATTGTTCGCTCAGTTTTGCCAGTTGTGCCTCGTTTAACGCCAGCGGTTTTTCTACAAAGACATGTTTGCCGGCTTGTAAGGCCTGTATGCTTAGCTTGGCGTGGCTATCGTGGCGGGTGAGGATGAATACGGTGTTGATCTCAGTATCATGGATGATTTGCTCCTCGGCAGAACAGGCGTAGCGGAAGCCAAAACGTTTGCCCGAATGGGCAGCGTGCATCCCAGCGGCGGAGGCGATGCCAACTCGTTCAATGCCTTTCATGTTCTGGAGCACGGGGAGCAGGGTGGCGTTGGCATATAGACCCGCACCCAGCACGCCGATTTTAATCGGCCCGCTGGATTTGAGTGCGAAAGGCGCAAAGGTGATTTTTTCTCCATGTCCCGCCTGGCTTTGGGGGTAGGTCAGCATGACTCCCAAAAACGGCTCTTTCTTCTTCCCGGTGATCACTTCGTAGGCCTCGGCGGCTTTTTCGATGGGGAAACGATGGGTGATCAGGCTTTTGACGTTTAACTTTTGGCTGGCCAGCAAGGCGACAATTGCCTCGAAGTTGCGCCCCTCTGTCCAACGGACGTAGCCAATGGGGTAGTCGTGACCGTGCTCTTCGTAGGTCGGGTCGTAGCGGCCGGGACCGTAGGAGCGGGAGTTGATGAAGGAGAGTTCTTTTTCGTAGTAGATTTTGCGCGGCAGGGTCAGGCCGACCGCGCCGGTAGCGACCACGCGTGCCCGGTCACGGGCGATGATTCCGGCGAGTTCGACCGGATCGGTGGAGGGGGTGTCGGCGCAGATGAGGATGGCGTCGAAGCCGCGCCCGGCGGTAAACGCCTGGGCGGTGGATTCAGCCTCGGCGCGCAGGCAGGCTGGATGTCCGAGCGAGGCGGCGAGGGCGACGCGCTGGGGGTTGAGATCAATGCCGAGGACGTGGCATCCGGCCGCGGCGGCCAGTTGAATCGTCAATAATCCTAACAAACCCAGGCCGATGACGGCGACGTTCTCACCGAGCTGGGGTTCAGCCAGGCGTAATCCGTGCAGGGCGATGGCACCCAGCGTGGTGAAGGCGGCGCTTTCAAAATCCACTTCGGCGGGCAGGGGGGTGAGCAGCTGCCGGGGGACGAGGTTGTATTCGGCGTGCACGGCATACCCGCCGCCAGCACAGGCCACTCGCTGGCCAATGCGGAAGCCGGGCATTTCTTCCCCGAGGGCGACGATGGTGCCGGCGGAGGAGTAGCCCAGGGCCATGGGCTGGTCGAGACGGTTGAAGGCGGCTTGCAGGGTAGGGATCAGCCCTTCGCGGCGGGCTTTTTCGAGCACTTGTTTGACCAGGTCGGGGCGGGAGCGGGCTTTGCCGATCAGGTTTTTCTCGGCGAATTCGACGACCATGCGTTCGGTCCCTGCTGAAACGAGGGAGGCAGCTACCTGCACCAGGGCCTGGCCGCGCCGCGGCGTGGGGATGGGCACTTCTTCGATGGTGGTTTCACCAGTTTTCAAGTTTTGTAAGAGTTGTTTCATAGATGGGTTTTTGAGATGATGATGGCAAAGTATAACCCAATTCGATGGGGAAGCAGCGAAACTGGATAGTGCCTCAATCTTTGTGTAAAAGTGGTGCGAGATTCATCCCCTACGGGGACGATGTCTCGCAGTACAAATTTACCCCATTTTCGACATACGACCCAAACCTGGCTGGCGACGAAAATTTTAAGAAAAAAATATTGAATCGCGCCCGGCTGGTCGCTATAATGAGAATATCCATCTGAATTTCACAATTTCTCACCAGGAGGTGATCTGGCCGAATTACGTGTATTGCGCCTTGCCAGTTGTTTTTTTGTTTCCTGACCATTTCTCAAAAGGAGGATTGTATGGCTCTCGGAGGATATGCAAATAACCTGGCCTGGATTGACCTGACTTCGGGCAAAGTGGAATACAAACCCATTCCCGAAGACCTGGCCCTCAAGTACATTGGCGGGCGTGGGCTGGGGGTGAAGTTCGTGTTCGATAACGGCCCGCAAGTGGATCCCCTTTCCCCGGAAAACATTTTATGCTTCATGAACGGTCCGCTCACTGGCTCAGAGGCCAACATGAGCGGACGCATGGCGATTGTGACCAAATCACCGCTCACCGGCACGGTCACCGATAGCCATCATGGCGGCTGGAGTGCGGCGCGTCTGCGCTGGGCCGGCTTCGATGGCCTGATCTTCAAAGGCAAGGCGGCCAAACCTACCTATGCCTACATCCACGATGGACAGGTCGAACTGCTGGATGCCTCGGAAGTGTGGGGCAAGGGCGTGCATGAGACGGTCAAATTCTTCCAGGAGAAGTACGGCGAGAAGGATTTGAGCGTCATCGCTATTGGCCCCGCTGGGGAGAACCTGGTTCGCTTTGCCTGCTGGATTAACGAAAATGACCGCGCTTCTGGTCGCGGCGGCACAGGGTGTGTGGGCGGCTCCAAAAACTTGAAGGCGGTGGTGATCAAAGCCGAAAAGAAGTTGACCAAAGCCGCGGACCGCGACGCCTGGAAAAAGGCTCACGAGCGTGCTCTGGAATGCATCATGGCTCCCGAAAACATCACCAGCCCGCGCAAAGGGGGCCTCTCGGTGTATGGCACCAATGTCCTGACCAACATCACCAACAGCATTGGCGCTTACCCCACCAAAAACAGCATGTTCACTGCCTTTGGCGAACACGCCGAAACCCTGAGCGGGGAATGGGTGAAGGAAAACATCCTGGTAGATGACCCCACCTGCCACGCCTGTCCGGTGGCTTGCAAGAAAGAAGTCGAAATCAAAGATGGACCCTTCGCCGGCTTACGCATGGAATCGCTGGAATACGAACCGGCCTGGTCGCTGGGTGCCAACTGCGGCAACCCCGATGCCCGTCTCGTTGCCAAGATGATTGACCTGTGCAATGACTTTGGCCTGGATGCCATTGAGACCGGTCACCCGCTGGCCATCTGGATGGAAGCCAGCGAAAGAGGTTATACCGATGGCGCGGGCAAACTGGCCTGGGGTGACCCCGAAGGAATGACCCGCGCGGTGGAGATGATCGCCCGCCGCCAAGGCTTGGGCGATGTGATGGCCAACGGCGCAAACGCCACCGCTGCCCACTTTGGTCATCCCGAATTGGCCATGACGGTCAAAGGCCAGGGCATTCCCGCCTACGACCCGCGTGGCCTCAAGGGCATGGGCCTGGGCTATGCCACCTCCAACCGCGGCGCCTGCCACCTGCGTGCCTACACCCCGGCTGCCGAATTGGGCGTGATGCCTTTCGGCTCGCTCAAGGTTGATCCGCTCGAATGGAAAGGCAAGGGCGAACTGGTCAAAATCTTCCAGGATGTCCACGCCTTCTCCGATAGCATGGACCTGTGCAAGTTCAGCGCTTTCGCCCAGGGCGTGGATGAATACGCCGCCCAATACTCAGCCATGGTCGGTGTGCCTTTCACCGGCGCCGATGTGCTCAAGACCGGCGAACGCATCTACAACCTCGAACGCTACTACAACAACCTGGCCGGTTTCCGCGAAGGCTCCGACTACCTGCCAAAGCGCTTCCTCGAGGAACCCTCCGATCAACCCGGCTCAAAAGGCCATGTATGCGAACTGGATCAGATGCTGGAGGAATACTACAAAGCCCGAGGCTGGGTCAATGGGGTGGTACCTGAGGAAAAACTGAAAGAACTGGGGATCGTGTAACCCCTGGCGAAAAACGAAAGCGACGCATCCGCGCGGGTGCGTCGCTTTTTTTTCTCCGGCGGTTCGCGCCGACCCGTAGCCGGATTCCGTTCCCCCGGCCGGATCCCAGCCCCGGACCTGTTCCCGCTTACGCTCCGGCGCGCAGAGTCTTCAGGGCAAAGCGCTGCAAGAAATCTTCTGCCTTCTCGTCCTCCAGCTCCATGGTCAGGCGGGTTTGTCCCACTTCTAGCGAGCCGAGGCGAAAAGGTGCGATTCGCTCCAGGCGCACGCGCCAGCCGTCGCCGGCAACCAAATCCTCCTCGACGAGCGTACCGCCCAATTCCTGCAAATACTCTTTGAGCAAAAAAAAGGGAATGCCGCAAATCTCGCGGATAATGGTTGGCATGGGCTGTTCCTACCCTCCGCCGACGGGTGGGAAGATGTCCACTTTATCATCTGGCTGGACAATGGTTTGCATTTTGTCGTCCATATACTCGGCCTCTCGCCCGTTGATAAAAAACTTCATATGGTGCTGAAAGCGATTTTCGCTATCCAGCAATTCGGGACGCAGGGCAGGGTAAAGTTCCACCACCTTTTCCACCACTTCCTGGGCAGTCATCGGGCGGTGATCGATTTCAACGGTTTTCTTTCCCACAATGGCGCGCAAGGTTGCATAAAAATTGACTTTCATCGTAATAGCCTCCTTTTTACCGGTAAATCTTTCTCAATTATAGTCTCAGCCGAGGGAGAGCAGGAGAGGACAGAATAATGCAGAATGAGGAATGTGGAATGAGGAATGCAGAATGATGAATGATGAATGCGGTGGAGAAAATTATACTGCGGGGGAAGGGTTTTCAGTTACAATACATTTCATTTGCAACAGGTTTGTTTTTTTTTGCCTCGGTTTTCCCACATTGTTGAAAATCCGCTGGCTCGGACTGTTTGAGACCGATCTGGTGAGTACAAATTTTGTTGGACAGGGTTTTGCCATGGGAACTCTCTATCTGGTCGCGACTCCAATTGGTAACCTGGAAGATCTCTCGCCGCGCGCGGTGCGTATTTTGCGCGCAGTTAGGCTGATTGCCGCAGAGGATACCCGCCATACGGGCAAATTGCTCAAGCATTTTGGTATTGAGACGCCGTTAACCAGTTATTTTGAGCACAACAAATTGACCAAACTGGATGTCGTCCTCTCAGCGCTGGCTCAGGGCGATGTGGCCCTGGTCTCCGACGCGGGCACGCCGGCATTGAATGATCCGGGCTATGAGCTGGTGCGGGCGGCGCTGGAGGCGGGTCATCGCGTCAGCCCAGTGCCGGGGCCGTCGGCGCCGATCGCGGCGTTGACGGCTTCAGGGTTGCCCAGCGATGCTTTTCTCTACCTTGGGTATCTGCCGCGTAAATCGGCGGAGCGACGCCAGGCGTTGCAGCAGGTTCTCCATCTCCCCTATACGCTCATTTTTTTGGAAACGCCCCATCGCCTGCAAGATGCGCTGGCAGATTTGCTGGCTGTGCTGGGAGATCGGCGGATGGCCGTGGGGCGCGAATTGACCAAATTGCACGAGGAGATCTGGCGCGGGCGTATTTCTGAGGCCATTGAATATTTCACCGAGCCGCGCGGTGAGTTTGTGCTGGTGATCGAGGGACAGCGGGAAAAGGCCGGGGAGGTGTGGAGCGCCGAAAGGCTGGCTGCCGCTATCCGCTCCGGGAAAGAGGCGGGGGAATCTCCGGCCGGGCTGGCCGCGCGCCTGACGAGGGAATCTGGTTGGAAGCGCCGCGAGATCTACAAGATGATTCTTTCTTGAAAACACGTAGCGCGGAATTCATTCTGTAACCTAAAGCGACATGAATGTCGCGCTACAAAATCTTCGCGGGTGGGATCGTTTTTCAAGAGCAATTCTATAGGGCGGAATATCCTTCCGCCCCATTTTCGTTTACGGTTCCCACACAATGGTGACCATGGCGAAGAGATAGGGCTGGTGATCAATGTATTCGAAGCCGATCAGCCAGGAGCGGAAGTCTAGATCTACGCCGGGGGTGCCGGGTTTGTAGAGGTGGTAGAAGTGCACGTTTTCATACGGCCAGGGCCGGGCCAGCGGAAAGACATTGGTGAGCGAATCGCAATAGGTTTGCAGGGCGGGGGCGTTGAGCACTTCGAGCATTTTGGGTTGGATGATGTCTTTGAAGGCGCCCATTTCGGGTTCGCCGCGTGACCCGCTGCCCCAGTTATAGACCTGGGTGCTGGTGAAGACGCTGCGGGCGGTGGCTTGATCGAAGTTGACCGGGCTGGCGTAGGCCCACAGGCGCACATCCACGCCGTAGGCCGGGCTGACCAGCGGCGCGAACAGGTCGCCGTTAGATGTGTTCATCGCCTGGGCGAGCTGGGCAATGATCTGCTGAGGGCGCGGGTCGGCACAGAAGGCCTCCTGGGTGAGGTATTCGGTGAGGTATCGGGCTTCGACCCAGCCGCTGCCGCCATCTGGGCGGAGGACTTCTGCCCATGTGTTCCCGTTGACCTGGGCGGTTGCAGCGGTGCGCATCACGTTGGTGGCGTTGGCGGGGAAGGAGCCAACGATGGGTTGGTCGTTGCCCGGGGCAGCGTGGATGTTGAGCATTTCTTCGGCACGGAGCAGGCGCACCGCATAGGGGCCTAACAGGCTGAGTGGCGTGGGGGTGGCAGATGGTGTTTCGCTGGGCGGAATGACGGGTGTTTCAGTGGCGGTCGCCGTGGGTGTTTCGAAGGGCGTTTCGCTAGGCGTTGGCGTGGCTGGAATCCAGGCGAAGGTGGAGATCATTTGAGCGAAGACAGAGCTTTCCAGGGCTTCATCGAAATCAGGCGGTGGGGTGAGGAAAACGCCAGGGTTGACGATTTTCATGATGAAGTCCAGGCTGAGGCAGGTGTTCCCTTGTTGGGTGGAGTAGGCTGTCCATTTGTAGAGATGACCGCTTACTCCTTCTTCACCGAATTGTTTCAGGAAGGGAATGCCGTTGATGATGGCGTTTTCTGAGCCGCGCAGGATCGAGAGGGTTGCCAGTGGGCTTTGACAGAGATCTACGTTTTCGGTGACGAATACTTCCAGGTATTTTCGGCTCAGGGTGGTGCCGGGGACAAAGGGCAGGTTCATGTAGAGGTAGTTGTCCATTTCGCTGGTAATTTCGGCCCCCGGCGGGTAGCGGAAGAGGAATCCATAACGGGCGTTGGTGTAGGTGGGCCAATCGTTGGTGATGGGGGTGGGGGTGATGG
>JBMFPJ010000076.1:0-7695 GCA_049969175.1 Anaerolineae bacterium
GACCAGCGAAAGGAACAAACTGGTGGCGAGGGGGAAGTAGAAGCGGAAGTTCTCGCCCTCGATACGAATGTCGCCGGGCAGGCGGCCGAGCGGGATGCCAAATTTGGCGGCAAGGTACATCCCTCCGCCGACCAAAAACAAGATCACACCGCCGAGCATGAGGTAACGGGCAATGGTTTCCATAGTCTTTCTCCGTCATTGCGAGGAGGCGTTCTTTGCCACGAAGCAATCTCTGTGCACAGGATAGGATTGCTTCGCAAAAAACGCTCGCAATGACGCTACAACAACCTCGGCTGCCCCTCTTCCCGCCACTCGAACCCCAGATGTTCATACGCCGATTTGGTGGCGACGCGGCCCTGGGGCGTGCGGTCGAGAAAGCCGAGTTGCAGCAGGTACGGCTCGACCACGTCCATGATGGTATCTTGTTCTTCACTGATTGACGCAGCGATGGTGCTCAGTCCCACCGGACCGCCGTTGTATTTTTCGATGATGGTCTTGAGCACGCGGCGATCCACATCATCCAGGCCGAGCGGATCTACCTGGAGGAGATCGAGGGCTTCGCGCGCCACGGGAGCAGTGATCGTGCCATCAGCGCGCACTTGAGCGTAGTCGCGCACCCGGCGCAGGAGACGGAGCGCCACGCGCGGGGTCCCGCGCGCCCGGCGGGCGATCTCCTCCACCCCGCCGTCGTCCACCTCCACTTTGAGCAGCGCCGCGGCGCGCCGGACGATCGCCTGCATCGCCGCTAAATCATAGTAATCCAGCCGATAGACCGCGCCGAAGCGTGCCCGCAGCGGCGCAGTGACCAACGCCAGCCGGGTCGTCGCGCCGATGACGGTAAAACGCGGCAACTTAAGCCGAATGGAACGCGCCGAAGGACCTTTGCCAATGACAATATCCAGGGCAAAATCTTCCATTGCTGGGTAAAGCACTTCTTCTACGGCGCGGCCGAGGCGATGGACTTCGTCGATAAATAACACATCCCCCGCCCGCAGGTTGGTGAGAATCGCTGCCAGGTCACCGGCGCGCTCGATGGCGGGTCCTGCCGTCACTTTGACGTTGACGCCCATTTCGTTGGCGACGACATGCGCGAGGGTGGTCTTGCCCAGTCCTGGCGGGCCATAGAACAAAATGTGATCGAGCGCTTCGCCCCGTTTTTTGGCCGCGGCAATGAGAATGGATAGATTCTCTTTGACCTGGTCTTGCCCGATCAGGTCATTCAGGCGCTGCGGACGCAAAGCGTTATCCACCCGATCATCGGGCTTCGGTTCAGGGGTGAGCAGGCGTTGGGATGAGTCGGCCATGCGATTGATTATACACGCTTGCAGAAATTTGAGTTTTTGTTATATGTTTGATGGTTTATAGCATCGAAGGGCACGAATGCCTCAAAAGGTCTGACTAGCATCGAAGGGCACAAATGCCTCAAATTTGTTGAAGGTACGTATCTATTCAGACATGTTATTGCGAGGAGTGGCGTCTAAGCGCCACGACGAAGCAATCTCCCCAATGCCAGATTTGATCGTTGAAACAGGAGATTGCGCTTCGGGCGAGCCTCAGCGTGGTCCTTCGTGGCATGAGGCGCCGTACACCGTTCCCTTCGATGCCAGTTTCACTTCGTTCTATTCGATGCAAAAACGCTACAACACTTCCACATCATGGGGACGCGATTCAGCCAGACCCACCTCCGTCATGCGGACAAAGACCGCCCTTTCATAAAGTTCATCCACGCTGTGGGCATTGCAGTAGCTCATACCCGATTGCAGACCGCCCACCAGATGGCGGATCACCTCGCGCACCGAGCCGCGATAGGGAACCGCGGCCTCAACCCCTTCGGAGACGTAATCTTCGATCTCTTCCTGCGTGATCTCACCACCCCCCTCGCGCATCTTACGCGCCAGATTGGCCTGTAAGGAAGCCATCCCTCGTGACACTTTGTAACGGTGGCCTTTACGTGTCATAAGCAAACCGGGGCTTTCATCGGTGCCAGCCAGTAAACTGCCGATCATGACCGTGGAAGCACCACCCGCCAACGCCTTGACCAGGTCTCCGGAGGTGCGGATACCACCATCGGCAATAATGGGAATGCCTTGCGGCCGGGCAACGGCGGCACAATTCATCACCGCAGTCAATTGCGGCACCCCCGCACCAGCAACAATGCGAGTGATACAAATCGAGCCAGGCCCTACACCCACTTTGACCGCATCCGCCCCCGCGTCAATCAAGCGTTGCGTGCCCTCTGCAGTAGCAACATTCCCACCGATGATTTGTGCCTGGGGAAAATCCTTGCGAATGGCACGGATGATCTCGATTTCCTGCTGCGAATCGCCGTGCGCAATATCCACCACAATACAATCCGCCCCAGCCTCCAACAAACGCTCCACCCGTTTCAGCTCGCTGGGTTTGACGCCCACCGCCGCGCCCACAGCCAGGCGGCCACGCTCATCTTTGGTGGCTTTAGGAAACTCTTGCATCTTCATGATGTCTTTGAGCGTGATCAAACCTACCACCCGATTGTTTTCATCCACCAGGGGTAATTTTTCAATGCGATGAGCATGCAAAATCTTTTCCGCCTCTTCAAGAGTGGTCCCAGGCGGCGCAGTGATCACCCGGCGAGTCATGATCTCAGAAATCGGTTTACTCTCGTCCTCTTCAAAAAGCAAATCACGAGTAGTGACAATCCCCACCAGGCGCTCCCCCCCATCCACAATGAGAATCCCGCCCGTGTAAGTCTCTTCAACCACGCGTTTCACATCGCCCACCGTGTGCGACACACTCATCATCAACGGTTGTTCCACCACGTAAGACTCCATCTTTTTGACGCGCTCAATCTGATGTACCTGTTCTTCGATAGACATGAAACGGTGAATGATCCCAATGCCCCCTTCGCGCGCCATGGCAATCGCCATCTCGCTCTCGGTAACAGTATCCATGTTCGCCGAAACAATCGGAATTTGCAGGCTGATCTTCGGCGTCAGGCGGGTTTGAGTAGAAAGAGTGCGCCGCGAAACCACATCCGAAAACTGGGGCACCAGCAAAACATCATCGTAAGTCAGAGCAAGATCGGGCAAAATTTTCATCGGGAACTCCTTTACAAAAAATACCGCCTGCATTATATCGCGCGCCCGCCCATGCCAATGCTATAATGCAAAAAATGCCTGAACCACTTTTAAACCTTTCTCCCCTCGATAGCCGCTATCAGGCCGAGACGCTGGCACTCAGCGAATATTTTTCAGAATTTGCCTATTTGCGCCAGCGCCTCCAGGTAGAGATCGCCTACTTTCTGGCACTCTCCCGCGATTTACATTTGATCCGCGAACTGACGCCAGACGAAGTAGAGTTCCTGCGCTCCCTGGGCGATTCCTTCTCGCTGGAAGATGCGCATCAAATCTGGGACTTTGAGCGGATCACCCGCCACGATGTGAAAGCCATCGAGATGTTCTTACGCGCCCGCCTCGCCCCGACCTCGCTGGCGGATACCGTTTCGTGGCTGCACTTTGGGCTGACGTCGGAGGACGTCAACAACATCGCCCAGGCCCTGGCATTGCGCGCCGCGCGAGACAACGTTCTCCTGCCGGCGTTGGCGGTGGTGAAAGGTCACCTGCTGCACCTCACTGACCGTTACAAAGCCACCCCCATGCTGGCCCGCACTCACGGTCAGGCGGCTGTACCAACCACTTTCGGCAAAGAGATGGCCGTTTTCCTGAACCGGCTCAACAAGGGAATGCAAACTTTGCGGGCACATCGCTTCACGGCCAAATTGAACGGGGCAGTGGGGAACTTCAACGCCCTGGCCCTGGCCTACCCTGAGATCAACTGGCTCGCTTTCAGTGAAAACTTTATCACCAGCCTGGGGCTGGAGGCCAACCTGGTTACCACCCAAATTTTGCCCTACGATAACTGGCTGGAATTTTTCGACGCCCTGCGCCGCATTCATAATGTGCTGTTAGGGCTGGCACAGGATATGTGGCGCTACATCAGCGACGATTTTCTGCGATTGCACGTGGTGACGACAGAGGTCGGCTCTTCCGCCATGCCTCAAAAGGTCAACCCGATTGATTTCGAAAACGCCGAGGGCAATCTCGGCCTGGCCAACGCCTTGCTGGAGCATTACGGGCGCAAATTACCTCTCTCTCGCCTGCAACGCGACCTTTCTGATTCCACCGTGCGCCGCACTTTCGGCACCGCCCTGGGGCACGCCCTCATGGCCTACGTCAGCCTGGCGCGGGGGTTGGAGCGCCTCGAGGTGGACGAATCCGCCTTACGGTCCGAGCTGGAGGCGCATTGGGAGGTGATCGCCGAGGGGGCACAAACCCTCCTGCGGGCAGCAGGAAAAGCCGAAGCCTACGATCTGCTTAAATCCCTGACGCGCGGACAGAGATTGAATCAACAAACCTATCTGCACTGGGTGGAGGAACTGGAAATCGCCGCAGAGACGAAAGAGCGCCTGCGTCGTCTTACGCCGCTTTCGTACGTGGGATTGGCCGAAAGGCTTGCCGCACAGGTAGTTGAGCAATCCAAATTTTAAATCACTGGAGGGAAGATGCCCATCACAATTGTCTTGGGTACACAATGGGGAGATGAAGGCAAAGGCAAGGCCATTGATACCTTTGCCGGCCAGTTTGATTATGTGGCTCGCTTCAACGGAGGCAACAACGCCGGTCACACAATTGTCAATGAGTATGGAACATTCAAAATTCACCTGGTACCATCGGGAGTATTTTATCCGCAAGCCAAATGTTTGATCGGCGGCGGAGTGGTGATGGACCCGGCCGTGCTGCTGGAAGAGATCAACGCCCTACGTCAGGCCGGTATCCACCTGGAAAAACGGCTGTTCATCTCACCACGCGCCCATGTGATTCTGCCCTATCACAAAATCCTGGATGGCCTCTACGAGGAAGCCAAAGGCAGCGGTGCGACCGGCACCACGCGGCGCGGAATCGGTCCCACCTTTGCCGATAAGATCAGCTACAACGGCCTGCGCTGGAGCGATTTTGCCGATGAGGAATTGTTTACCCAAAAGCTGAGCGTGCAACTCAACATCAAAAACAAAATCATTGTGGCTCTCGGCGGGCAGGCATTGGATTTCAAAAAGGTGTATGACGAGTATCGGGCGTATTACGCCGAAATTCAGCCCTTCATCCACGAGCTGTTCCCCATCGTAGAAAAAGGCCTGCAAAGCGGGAAGAAATTTTTGCTGGAACAGGCCATGGGCACCTGCCTGGACCCCGATTGGGGCACCTATCCTTTCGTCACCGGTTCGACCACCCTCGCCTCGGCCGCGACCGCCGGGCTGGGCATCCCGCCCCGCCGCATCAGTCGCATCATCGGCGTGACCAAAGCCTACACCACACGCGTCGGCGGCGGCCCCCTGCCCACCGAGATTCACGATGATGCTCAGGCGGCTCAAGTGCTGAGCGAAGTGGCTGCCACCACGGGGCGCATCCGCCGCGGCGGATGGTTCGATGTCGAAGTGGTGCGCTTCGCCGCCCAAATCAACGGCATTGACCGCCTGTTCCTGACCAAACTGGATGTCTTGAGCCAGTTCGCCGAAATCAAAATCTGCGTTGGCTACGAGCTGGAGGGGCGTCGTGTGCATTACTACGACCTGGATTCGTATCAGCTCGGACGCGTCACGCCCATTTACAAGACCCTGCGCGGCTGGCAGGAGGATATTGGCGGCATTCGCAAATACGCCGATCTGCCCAAACAGGCGCGGGCCTATGTGGAGACCATCGAAAAACTGGTGGGCGTGAAAATCGGCTGGATTGGGAATGGACCTGAACGGCAAGCGGTGATCAAAAAACCCTGAGTTCTCTCTCACATTAACCCACCATTTCAGGAGGCCTTATGTCCAACTTTTTTGCATCCACGCATCCACTGGTTGCTCACAAATTGACCCGCCTGCGTGACAAAAACACCAACCCCAAGAAGTTCCGCGAACTGGTGCGCGAAATTGCCGCTCTATTGGCCTACGAAGCCACCGCCGATTTGCAGACCGTGCCGCGCGAGGTCGAAACTCCTCTGGCAACGACCATGGGTGCAGAACTGAAAGAGAAGATCGGCCTGGTGCCCATCTTGCGCGCCGGACTGGGCATGGTGGAGGGCGTTTGGGAGTTGATGCCTACTGCGGAGGTCTGGCATATCGGGTTGTATCGCGATGAACGCACCCTGAAACCTGTGGAATACTACAACAAACTGCCTATCGAGCCAACTGTTTCCGTATGCCTGATCCTCGATCCCATGCTGGCGACGGGTGGTTCGGCCGTGGCCACGGCCGATATTTTGAAACGCTGGGGCGTAAAAAAGATTAAATTCGTCGGGCTGATCGGCGCGCCGGAGGGAATCCGCCTGATGCAAGAGCATCATCCCGATGTGCCGATTCACCTGGCAGCCATTGACGATCACCTGAACGAGCATGGCTATATCGTTCCTGGGCTGGGAGATGCCGGCGATCGGCAGTTTGGAACAGGGTAATGTGATGAAAGTAATTGCAGAATTTACCGTGATCCCGATTGGGGTGGGCACTTCGCTCTCGGAATACGTGGCCGCGTGCGAGCGCATCCTGTCCGAGAGGGGATTGACTTTTCAGTTACACGCCAACGGCACAAACGTTGAAGGCGAATGGGACGAAGTGATGGAGGCCATCAAAGCCTGCCATGAAACCCTGCACCACATGGGCGTGCCGCGTCTTTCGACACTGATTAAAATTGGCACCCGCACCGACAAAGATCAGAATATGACGGATAAAATCCGCAGTGTGCAGGATAGGCTGAGCAAGTCGTCTTGATTTGAGACCTGAGAAGTACGCTTGGGAGGCAGCCATGAAAGCCATGCTTTTACACCAGATTGCACCTCTTTCCCAAAACCCTGCTCCTCTTTCGCTGGAGGAAATTCCTGAACCGAAAATCGGCGCAGGAGAAGTGCTGATTCGGGTGACACGCTGCGGGGTTTGCCACACCGAGCTGGATGAAATTGAGGGGCGCACTCCACCGGCCAGCCTGCCGGTCGTTTTGGGACACCAGGTGGTAGGCGAAATTTTGGAGGTTGGCGCAGAATGCGGGGAAACGCCCCTCACCGTGGGTCAACGCGTCGGTGTGGCCTGGATTTTCTCCGCCTGCGGCGAGTGCGAGTATTGCCGCAGCGGACGGGAGAACCTGTGTCCACAGTTTCGGGCAACCGGGCGAGACGCCAATGGCGGTTACGCGCAGTATATGGCGGCGCCGGCGGCGTTCGTCCATCCCATCCCGGCCGGCCTGAGCGATTCGTAGGCCGCCCCCCTGCTCTGTGCCGGGGCAATCGGCTACCGCTCACTGAAATTGAGCCATTTACACGATGGCCAAACCCTGGGGCTGATGGGCTTTGGCGGTTCTAACCATCTGGTGCTCAAAATGGCGCGCTACCGCTTCCCCCACAGTCCCATTTTCGTGTTCAGCCGCAACCCGGCAGAGCGTGAATTCGCCCTTTCGTTGGGAGCCGCCTGGGCCGGCGGCATTGACGAGATCCCGCCGCAGGGGGTGGATGCAATCATTGACACGACCCCGGTCTGGGGTCCGGATATGGAAGCGCTGAAGCGGCTCAAGCCGGGGGGACGGCTGGTGATCAACGCGATCCGCAAAGAGGCCAGCGATCAGGCGCTCCTGGCAACGCTGGATTATCCGGCGCAATTATGGCTGGAAAAAGAGTTCAAATCGGTAG
>JBMFPJ010000077.1:0-7673 GCA_049969175.1 Anaerolineae bacterium
GTCAACGAAGCGCTCATGCAAATTCGCCGGCGCAAACCCCAGGTTGAAATTGAGGAGGGCGTCACAGACGACGATGAAAACGTCCCACTGCCAGTTCAGCTGACCGATTGGTGTTGCCTGCCAGAAAGCGACCTGCTTTCGGCCGAATCCCGTCAGGCGTTGGACGAGGCCATTCGCACTTTGCCGGAGAAATTGCGGGTAGTCTTCTTGCTGCGTGACATCGAGGGCCTATCCATTCGCGAAACGGCGGAGACCTTGGGGCTGACCGAAACCACCGTGAAGACGCGTCTGCTTCGTGCCCGCCTCCATTTACGGGAACAATTATCGGTTTATTTTGGGGAACGACTGAGAGAGGAGAACCTTCGATGACACCTACACCTGCGTGTCGTGACTTGCTCAGCTCACTTTCCGATTATGTGGATGGCACCCTGCAAGAAGAACTCTGCCGGCAACTTGAACGTCACCTGGCTGAATGCGAAGATTGTCGCATCGTCGTAGATACCTATAAGAAAACTATTTCTCTCTACCACACCACGGCAGAGACGGATTTACCCAACGATGTTCGCCAGCGTCTATTCAAGCGCCTCGACCTGGAACAATTCATCAACGATAACAAATAATTTCCTCGCCGCACCGAGCGCCAATTTGCTGGCGCTCTTTTTATGACGCAACTTTTTTCAATCTCATGCATCCAAATCACGTGACTGCAGATAACGAAAAGAAACTTTCGTCCCTCGAATTACTGCTCACTGGCCAGAGCCAACCGCAGCAGTCCGATACTCCGCCCCTGCGCTGGGGTGATCCTTGCCCGCAATGTGGCGAAGGAAAACTGGACTATAACGGTCTGTTGCAACTGGAATGTCCCAAGTGCGGCTTTGTGAGCAGCGAGGGTGGCGGTTGCACCTGATAACCCCAATTTCACGCCCCGTGTGGGCAATGGAGTAAGAAAATGACCAACCTTCTCAATGACGAAATCGTCAAACAAATTCGCGAAATCTTTGCCGATTTGAAACAATCCGTCCACATCCTCTTCTTTGGACGCACGCATGGCTGCGATTACTGCAACGAAACCCGTCAGCTCGCCGAAGAAGTCGTCGCCCTCTCCGACAAACTCAGCCTGAGCGTTTACGATCTGGATTCTGATGCCGAAGTGGCTCGCCAGTATAACGTGGATAAGGCCCCGGGCCTGGTCATCGCTGCCAAAGATGGCGATCAAATCCGCGACCTGGGCATCCGCTATGCTGGCATTCCCTCCGGCCACGAGTTCAGCTCGTTCATTCAGGACATCCTGCTCGCCTCCGGCCGTGACTCGGGCCTCTCGCAGCCAACCCGCGAGTTCCTCAAGTCTCTCACGCAGCCACTACTTCTGCAGGTCTTCGTCACCCCCACCTGCCCCTACTGCCCGCGTGCCGTCGTCCTGGCGCATATGATGGCCATGGAAAACCCGCAAATGGTGCGCGCCGAAATGATCGAAGCCACCGAATTCCCCGATCTGGCGAACCGGCATGGGGTCAGTGGCGTACCGCACACCACCATCAACGACGGACGCGGTCACGTCATCGGTGCGGTTCCCGAAGATTACCTGCTGGCAGAAATCCAGCGCGCTTTGTTGAACTAAAACGGAGAAACTGGCATGGCTTCCCGACGCTCCCGCAAACATCGCCACTCAGGCAACAATATCATTCCGCTGATTCTGGTGGGCGTGGGGCTGATCGTCCTCGGCGCGACGGCAATGATTTTTCTGCCGCGCGCTGGGACTGCCTCTCTCCCCGAATCGTCATCGGACCTTTCCGCGATTCCCGTAGAAGTGAATTTTCCTGCCCCTGTGCTGGAGCTTTCTGACGTGCAGGGAAAGCCGGCCTCCTTGCAAGATTACCAGGGACAGGTGGTGCTGGTAAACCTGTGGGCTACCTGGTGCCCTCCCTGCAAAGCCGAAATGCCCACTCTCGAAGCCTTCTATCAGGATTATCGTGATAAGGGCTTTACCATCATCGCCATCAATGATGGCGATCCGGCCGAGGATGTCACCCAGTTTGTCAAAAAGTATGGGCTGACCTTTTCCGTCTGGTTGGATCCGACCTACAAGGCTTCAGAGCAGGCCTTCAAAACGCGCAATTTGCCCAGCTCCTACGTCATTGACCGCAACGGTACCGTACGCCTGATGTGGGTTGGGCAGATCACGCGCAACAAACTGGACCAATACGTCGTTCCCTTGATTATGGAGTAAACATGGATGCAAAAGTTACCTGGAAAGAACGAATGACCTTCCTGGGCACAGCCGATAGTGGTTTTGAAGTGCGCCTGGATTCCAGCCCGGCGGTGGGCGGAGATGACAGCGGCTTTGCTCCAATGGAGTTGATGGCCATCAGCCTGGCAGGTTGCACGGCCATGGATGTGATTTCTATCCTCAACAAAAAACGCCAGCAGGTCACCCGCTTTGAGGTCAAAGTCCATGCCGATCGTGCCAGCGAGCACCCCAAAGTCTTCACCGCGGCGACGATTGATTACCTGGTGACCGGTCACCAGGTGGAAGAGGCCGCGGTTGTGCGGGCTATTGAACTCTCGGCGCAGCGCTATTGTCCGGCGCAAGCCATGTTGGGCAAAGTGTTTCCCATTACCCTGCATTATCAAATTTTTGAAGAGGGGGAACAGCCAACGCTGGTCAAAGAAGGTTACTACCAGCCAGCAGCATAAGGAACCTGGGTTTACCCGGGTGACTCGAAGGACCTCTGCCGTCTGTCCGACTTTGGAGGTCTTTTTATTTTATGTGCTTCCACCGAAGGCGGCATTTCCGTTATTCCAGGAATTTTGTCCCCCCGCCCAACACAAAGCGAATCACCATATCATTGACGATCCACTCGATGGGGGAGCGGTCATCGGTGAAGACTTGCGTCGTTTCATAAGCGGGGCGCAACGAGGCAAACGTCGTTTGCATCGCGCTCAACAACAAAGGGTGAACTCCCGGTTCTTGCGCCAGGGCCACCAGGTTGGCGGCAAAGTCTTCGGGACGGGTGACCTGTTTGGTGGCGAAGATCATCGTATTGAGAGTTCCGGGCACATCCATTATATGCACCGAGGGGAAAATCGTCGCCAGGGTGGTGGCCAGGCCATTGATCAGGCGGCGGTCGCCGGGGACGCTGGCCGCGTTGATGGTCAGCACTCCGCTTTCCGTCAGGTGCGAGGCGGCGATGAGAAAAAACTCGCGGGTGGTCAGGTGCGGGGGAATATAGGGAGGCCGATAGGCATCCACAGCGATTATGTCATAAAGATAGGGGCTGCGCTCTAACCCCAAACGTCCGTCTTCGGCCTGAACGTTCAGGTTGGGCATGGTCATCCCAAAGTATCGTCGCCCCACTTCCACAATTTTAGGGTCGATCTCAAAGCCATCAATGGGAATCGCCCCATAGACGGCGGTGGCCTGACGTGCTACGGTGCCAGCCGCCAGACCTATAATTGCCATGCGGCGGACCTGTTCTGGGCGGTAGTTGGCGTTGAAATATGGTCCAACCAGGAATTGCTCCCATGGCCCGCCGTATTGCAAAGTATCGGGATGGTACATAGAATGAATGCCCTGTCCCTCGTTCAGACGTAACAGCGTGTAGCCGTTGACTTGCTGGACCTGGATATAGTTATAGGCCGATTCAGTCTCATACACCTGGCCAGCGCTGTTTTTGATGGCCTGCCCGGCGGTAAGGACCGCTGCCAGGGCGAGTAGCAGCGGCATCCACAAATGGCGTAGCATCTCACCGCGGCTGGCGAATTTTCCCAGCCCGGCCAGCGCAACGAAGAGCAGCAGCAGGCTAAAAGTCAGGAAAGTGAGGCGGGTGCCGATCGTGGGAATGGTCACCAGCACAGGCAGAAACGTCCCGATGAAGGAGCCGAGGGTCGAGATGGCGTAAATCGTCCCGGCAGCGACGCCAGCCTGGTGTGGGTCTTCCACGCTCAGGCGGATGGCAAACGGCGAGGTGGTCCCCAGCAGAGTGATGGGCACGCTGAACAGAATCAACACCGCGACGAAGGAGCCGGCCAGGATGCCGACTTGCAACCCCTCGAAAGCGCTCGCCGCGGAGCGGAGAACGGGTCCCGCTAAATAGGGGACGAGTCCCAGCGTAAAGGCGCCCCAGGCCAGAACGCGATACATGGCAGTCGCGCTGGGATGACGGTCAGCCCATTTCCCGCCGAGGAAATAGCCCAGCGTAAGGTAAATCAAAATCAGACCGATGATGCTAGCCCAGACGAAATTACTGGTGCCAAACACGTTGCCGATCAAACGCGAGGCAGCCAGCTCAGCGGCCAGGGTGGTCATGCCCGAAACAAAGACGGTGAACAGGATATAGCGACGCATGGAAAGGATTATACTTGACGAAAGGCGCTGCGCCGTATAGAATTGCAACCGTTGTCCCCTGCGCCTCCGCACGGAGGCGCGTTTCATGTCCGTGTGGAGTTGTGCCATGACAGAAAAAACTGCTCTCCCGTTAATGGACGAAGATCAGCCGCAGGTGATCAACCTGACGCAAGTCGCCACCGAATCGGTACAGGCAGAGCTGGTGCGGATGCATCAGAGCTCGGCGCAAAAGATCAACAGTGAAGAAAGCGAGCTTCACATGAGCGCTGCCCTGCAAGTCAACGCCCAACGGGTGAGTGGGCACGATGCCGCCTTGGGCATGGTCCAGGCCAGCGAAGTGACTCTGCAAAACAGCAGTGTAGGTCTTGTGCGGGGCGATGAAGTTTCGCTCAATGGCTATGCCGGCGTGATTGTGACGGAGCAAGCCCATCTGGGCAATACCTATGCGGGCGTGGTTGCCGGGCGCGAAGTGCAGGGTGAACGTGTAGAAACCGTGGTGCTGCTGGCTCGCCGTGTGGATGGAAACGTCACCACCACCCTGGATACGCGCGGGGCCGTGATCGCTGGCCTGATCGGCGGCCTGATTACTGGTGTTTTCGTTTTGCTGGGCCGACTTTTGTTCGCTTGCAAGTCGGAATAGTGATTCGGGTTTTCCTGGCCGATCAACTTCTTTAACGGATGACGTGTGAATCCCCTGGCATTTTGCCGGGTGAAATTTATTCTAAAGAGCGAAGGTAACCTGGAATCAGGTGAGAGGCGCTCGAGGAGAAACGATGGAAAAGTTTGTTTTGCAAGGAACCAAACGCGATGTGACCGGTAAGCAGGTCAAAGCCCTGCGCCGGCAGGGGAAACTCCCCGCGGTCATTTATGGCCGTCACGTCGAACCGCTCAACATTACCCTGGATGCCCACACGGCCCAGAAGGTGTTGAGCAAAGTCACTTCTTCCAGCCTGGTGACCATTGTGGTGGATGGCAAGGAATATCCGGCGCTGGTACGCGAAAAACAGCGCGATTTCATCAAAGGCAATTTGTTGCATGTGGATTTCCTGGCCGTCTCGCTCACCGAGAAGATTCGGGCTACGGTACGCGTCGAGATTACGGGTGTTTCGCCGGCGGTGAAGGACTTCAACGCTGTTCTGGTCACCAACCTGGATGAACTCGAAGTAGAATGTCTGCCTGGTGACCTGCCCGAACGCTTTGTGGTGGATATTTCCAGCCTGGCCCAGGTGGGCGATGCTATCTACGTGCGCGACGTCATCGTCCCGCAAAGCGTCCGTGTTTTGAATGACCCCGATGAGGTCGTGGTGGTTGCCACGTACGCTAAGGAAGAAGAAGAAGCTGCTGTTGCTGGCGAGGGCATGGTTGAACCCGAAGTGATCGAGAAGGGCAAGAAGGAAGAAGAAGTGGAAGAATAACCCTCCGGGGTTGTTTGCCCCCTGGAAACATGCTGTGGAGCGAAAGTTCTGCTCCACAGCATGTTTTTTTATTCCACTGCATTGAAGAACGCGAATGTAGCATAACTGCTCAGTCTCGCTTTTGATTTGTCATGGCGAGGGCGTCCTTCGTTTACGCTCAGGATAAGCTCCGTGTCTGAAGCAATCACTGAGAGCGTGTTTTATAAATCGGGGTTTACCATAAGATAAACACGGATGAACACTGATTCTGAAGAAAAACGGGATGAAATTACCTTGTAAATCCAATTTATCTGTGTTCATCTGTGGTTGGAACATGAATTTCAAAACACGCTTTGAGACACTTGAAGATTGCTTCGCCGCCCTTCGGGCGGCTCGCAATGACAGAAGGGTGAGCAGTTACGAGAAATTCATGAAAATTCGATGCAAAAGAGACTGCACCTTATTTCAATATACCAATCGTTTCCAGGAAGTTTACCGTCATACGGGCCGTGGCGCCCCAGAGCAGTTCGCCATCGTAGGGATGATAGGCGATGACCGACCGCCCCGAATCTGAGAAGGGAAATTCCCAGTAGTTTTGGCGGTTTGCCAGCCACAAAAGGGGAATGGTGAACAGTCGAGCCACTTCTATCGTTGAGACTCGGAAGGTATAAGGCCAGGGGATCACCCCGATAACCGGTCGGACGCGAAAGTAGGTCACGGTCACCAGGGGATTTAACCGCCCCAGCAAGTGTACCTGCCGGGGTCGCAAGCCGATTTCCTCCTCGACCTCGCGCAAGGCAGTTTCTTCAGGTGAGGTTTCTCCTTCGTCACAGGCCCCGCCGGGGAAGGAAACCTGTCCTTTGTGTGCCTCCACGCGCTCGGTGCGGCGGGTGAAAAGGAGATGCCATTCTCCCTCAACACGCGCCAGGGGAATCAATACAGCGGCGCATTTCAACTTCTTTTCGCCGCGCAAAGGAACTTCAGTGTATTCACCAGAGATGTTTTGGACCTCGGCTTCGTGTAATTTTTGGGCGATGAATTCTTCTGTCAGATTCATGATGGGTTTCTGGCAATTATGGCGGTTTTTGGGTGTTCTGTCCAGCCCAGGAGAGACAAAGTATAGGGCGGGGTTGACCCGCGTCAGCGGTTGGTCTTACAATGAGCATTATCACGGTGTGCTGATATTGGTTACCCCCCTGGAAAGGTGAGAATTTATGGAAAATTGGCTTTCCCTCACGGTCAATGGTCAACAATATTCCCTGCCTGTCATCGCTGGAGAGACGCTTGCCTCTCTTTTGCGAGAGCGGTTGCGCCTGACGGGCACGAAAATCGGTTGTGAAGAGGCAGAATGTGGAGTCTGTACCGTGCTGGTGGATGGAGAACCGGTCGTTTCTTGCATTTATCCGGCGGAGCGCGCCGCGGGGAAAGAGATTCTCACTATTGAAGGATTGGCCACCGCCGGGCAAATGCACCCCTTGCAGACGGCGTTTGTCGAATACGGAGCAGTACAGTGCGGCTTTTGCATCCCTGGACAGATTATGACCGCCTATGCGCTCCTCCGCCGCAATCCTGACCCGAATCGTGAGGAGATTCGCTTTGCGCTCAAAGATACACTTTGTCGCTGCGGGGGCTACCCCTCCATTGAGGAGGCGATTCTGGCCGCGGCACATTCGTTGCGCACGGGAGAGCCGCTGCGACCGCGCCCGTTGCCGCTCTCCACTCACCGCAAAAATGTGGTAGGGAATTTTCGCCCGCGCCCCGATGCCTTTGCCAAAGTCACTGGCCAGGCTATTTACACGGCTGATCTGGTTTTTGAGAACATGCTCTATGCTGCTGTGCGGCGGGCGATGATTCCCCATGGGATTTTGAAAAAACTGGAGGTCTCGAAAGCGCGGGCATTGCCGGGCGTAAAAGCCGTGCTGACTGCGGCAGAT
>JBMFPJ010000078.1:0-7644 GCA_049969175.1 Anaerolineae bacterium
GATGTTCTTCACCTGCGTCGCCTCGTGCAGGAACGCATATCCTCGCGCGCCAGCGGTTATGCCGCGACTTTTCTCCACCGCTCGGCCATTCTCTTCAAGTCGTCTACATATTTGTTCCAGTCATGCAAAGTGGCAGGGTCAAAGTCCGCCCCGTTGGGCCAGACAAGCGTATGGACTTCGGGGTCAATTTCCACCTGGTTGAAAAACTTTTCTTCTTGCAAAGGTCCATAAATTTCGCCAGCCAAAACAGGCTGAAAATTTATCACTTGCGTCACGCCATCGTCGAACGTGATTTTCAGGGTATATCGGCCTGCAAGTTCAAAGGAAACAACGCGATAAATTTTGTGTTCCATTTCAAGCCTTTCTTCTACTTGAGCGGCGCAATCTTGAAGGGTAATTCGCCAGCCTGTAACCGCTCCCAATTTTCAAGGAGTTCGTTTTGGTGCAGGACAATCCATGCTTCAATCAATCGTTGCTCCCTTTTGGAAAGCGTTCCTTCGATCATCTCGATCTGGTCAATTCGGTAAATACCAACCGCATTCTGGCAATAGGCATGCAGGTGGGGAAAATGGTGAGGCGCGCCAACTTCAACATACATCCGAATGATGATACCGAAGAAACGGGATATTTCGGGCATAAAAGTTCCTTGCTCTATTTTACTACTCCCCCGTCGGCGCCCAGATATTCTTCACCTGCGTCGCCTCGTGCAGGAACTCGTGACCTTCGCCCTGCTCGCGGGACATCCAATCGCGCGGCAGTCCATAGTTGACCCAGGTGCGCTTCATGTTCGCCGCCGATTCGTACTCCACCCAGTAACTGCCTTCCGCCGAGCCGAAGTACCAGACCGCGTCCACGTCTTCGTGCTGGACGAGAGTCTTGGTCAGGTGGTCGCGGTCGCCGGTGACGATGTTGACCACGCCGCCAGGCACGTCGGACGTATCCAACACCTGATAGAAGTCCGTCGCCGAGAGCGGGTGTTTGGGGCTGGGGATCATCACCACCGTGTTGCCGCGCGCGATGGCAGGCGCCATCAGCGAGACGAACGCCAGCAGGGGGTATTCGTCGGGGCAGGCGATGCCGATGACGCCCACAGGCTCATTCACCGCCACCGTGATGCCGCGCAGGGTGGTCTCCTGCACCGTGCCGCCGTATTTGTCCGCCCAGGCTGCGTAGGTGAAGAGACGTTCCACCGCCGCGTCCACTTCGGCTTGCGCGGACTTTTGCGTGCGCCCCGTCATCTCGACGATGCGTTTGACAAACTCGGCGTTGCGCGCGTCCAGATTTTCAGCGATGAAGTACAAAATCTGGGAGCGGTTGTAGCCATGCCGCATTGCCCAGCCCGAAGTCCGCGCTTTGTGTGCCGCTTCCACGGCGTCGCGGATGTCCTTGCGGTTGCCGTCGCCGACCTGACCGATCAGTTTGCCCTCCGGGCTGAGGACCGGCAGGGTATAGGCTCCATCAGGGCGGACCTGTTTGCCGCCGATGTACATCTTCGGGGTGCGGTCAATGGGGGGAAGCGAATGCCCATTTGCCCGACCAATTGTCAGCGGAGTCGGATGCGCAGGGGTATGCGTCCCCCATTTCGGATCCGTAGAAAATTCGGGGCGCGGACGTTCCATCCATTTCGGCCGCAGGTATTCGAATAATCCTTCTTTGCCGCCTTCGCGTCCGTAGCCCGACTCGCGGTAGCCGCCGAAGCCCGAAGCGGCGTCGAAAAGATTGGTGGAGTTGATCCACACCGAGCCTGCTTTGATTTTGCTCGCCACATCCAGGGCGAGGTTGATGTTGTCGCTCCACACGCTGGCGGCGAGTCCGTAGCGCGTGTTGTTCGCCAGTTCGATGGCTTCGGCGGGCGTGCGGAAGGTGAGCGAGACCAGCACGGGTCCGAAGATTTCTTCCTGCACGGTGGCGGCGGCAGGGTCGAGACCCGTGATGAGCGTGGGTTTGTAGAACAGTCCTTTTTCGGGCAGAGGGATGTTTGGCTGATAGCATTCGCCGCCTTCGGCAATGCCGGTTTTCACCCAGCGATCAATGGTCTCCCATTGGGTTTTGTCCACGATGGCGCCCATGTCAATGGCTTTGTCGAGCGGGTCGCCCACGCGCAGATGCTGCATGCGGCGTTTGAGTTTTTGGATGAAGCGCTCGGCGATGTTTTCCTGGACGATGAGGCGGGAGCCGGCGCAGCAGACCTGACCTTGATTGAACCAAATCGCATCAACCACGCCTTCAACGGCTCCGTCCAAATCGGCGTCTTCAAACACGACAAAGGGACTTTTCCCACCCAGCTCCAGGGAAAGCTTTTTGCCCGAGCCAGCGGTCTGACGGCGGAGGATGCGTCCGACATCGGTTGAGCCGGTGAAGGCGATCTTGTCCACGTCGGGGTGGGTAACGATCATGGTACCGGCGTCGCTGCTGCCGGTGATGATGTTGATCACCCCGGCTGGCAGGCCGGCCTCGGCGACGATCTCGGCAAAGAGCAGGGCGGAGAGGCGGGTGTACGAAGCGGGCTTTAGGACTACAGTGTTGCCCATGGCAATTGCGGGGGCGATCTTCCATGCCAGCATGAGCAGCGGGAAGTTCCAGGGAATGATTTGCCCGACGACGCCGACGGGCTGGTAGTCGCGCAGTTCGGTTTCCATCAACTGCGCCCAGCCGGCGTAATAGTAAAAGTGACGCGCCAGCAGCGGCACGTCAATATCGCGCGATTCGCGGATGGGCTTGCCGTTGTCCATGCTTTCCAACACCGCCAGCAGGCGATGATGTTTCTGGATGTTGCGGGCGATGGCGTACAGGTAGCGGGCGCGGACGACGCCGGGGGTTTTGCTCCACGCGCCAAAGGCTTCGCGCGCCGCGGCGACGGCGGCGTCTACTTCCTTTTGTCCCGCCTGCACGGTCTCGGCGAGCAGTTCGCCCGTGGCAGGGTTGTAGGAGGGGTAATACTTCGCCCCTTTGGGCGTCACCCATTCATTGTTGATGAACAGCCCGAATTTGCGTCCGTGATCATCCAGCCAGGCGTGGACGGCGGAGGGAGATTCGGGGGCGGGTCCGTATTCGAGGGTTTTGAAGAGGTCAAGGAGGGTGGACATGGTTACTCCATTTCAAGTTAGAACCACAGCAGTCCAGCCTTTGCAATCGCAATTACGCTTGCGTTTTCATAAACTTTTTCCAGAAAACCACAGCCGAGAGAATTACTTACCTGATACAAGCATCCGATAACCTTCTCGGTGATTTCATTCACCTCCATCCGTTCATCCTCCTATCTGTGTCCATCTGCGTTCATCTGTGGCTCATCCCATCGGCATGTGATGTTTGGCGGCGTAGTGGCCGGTGAGGTAGTGATAGATCTGCCGCTCCAAATCGGTGAGCAAACTGCTCGCGCCGAAGCGGAAGAGATCGGGCATCAGCCATTCGTCGCCGAGTTCTTCCTTCATCAGGAATTGCCAGTTCATCGCCTGTTTGGCGGAACTGATTCCGCCCGCGGGCTTGAAGCCGACTTTGTAGCCGAAGCGGTCCAGATAATCACGAATGGCGCGAACCATGACCAGGCTGGCCTCGAGGGTGGCATTGACTGTTTCTTTGCCGGTGGAGGTCTTGATGAAATCGGAACCGGCCATCATGGCCACCAGGCTGGCCTGATAGACTTGTTTGAGTGTGCCGAGGTCACCGGTGGCCAGGATGGTTTTCATGTGAGCCTCACCGCAAGCGGCCCGGAACTGACGGAGTTCGTCGTAGAGAGCACGCCAGTTTCCGGTCAGGACGTGGTAACGGGAGATGACCACATCGATTTCGCGGGCACCGGCTTCGACGGCTTGTTCGATCTCCTGGATGCGCTGTGGGAGCGGCGTCTGACCGGCAGGGAAGCCGGTTGCAACAGAAGCCACGGGGATGTTCGTGCCTTGAAGCGCTTCGACCGCGTCTTTTACCCGGTTTGGATACACGCAAACCGCCGCGACGTGAATCGGTTCACCCTCCAGGCCGAGGCGCTCGATCATGTCGGGGCGGATGGGTTGCCGCGCTTTGGCACAAAGCCGGCGAATGCGGCCGGGGGTGTCATCACCGCTGAGGGTGGTCAGGTCAATGCAGGTGACGGCGCGCAGCAGCCAGGCTGCCTGCCAGTCTTTTTTGACAGTGCGGCGTTTGGGTAGGGTTTCGACGCGGCGTTCGACCGCGCTTTTGTTGACGTGGGCACCCATTACCCAGTCCAGGTCGAGGGGCGTGCCGGGGTTTCGGGAGGTGGGAGAAGTCATGGCAACCTTCTGAGATAAGATAACGTGGCCTTGTGTGCGCCACGTGTGAAAGCAGAGGAGTTGCAATAAATATATCACATCTGGCCAGAGAAATGCCAGGCATGAAAAATGTCACCGTGGCAATAAAAAGTAGCGCAAGGAGGGCATCCTTGCGCTACTCATCTTGAAGAGAATGTTTTCAGGAGGCCGCTTGAAGTGCCTTAGCCACGATCTCTTCCAGCATTTTGGTGGTAACCGATTTGGGGCGTTCGATGGGCAAGCCGAGGGCGCGTGCCCAGACGTAGTTGGCCGTCACGCCGAGGGCGCGGCCGATGCCGAACAGGACGGTGTAGAAGTCGAATTCACGTACGCCGTAGTAGTATTGCAAGGTACCAGAGATGGCATCCACGTTCGGGGCGGGGTTTTTGGCTTTGCCCTGTTCACGCAAGACCTGGGGAACAACCTCGAAGACCAGGTCGGCCAGGCGCACCAGTTCGTCTTCAGGGAAGCGCGCTTTGGCAAATTCCATTTGGGCGGTGAAACGTGGATCGGGTACGCGCAATACGGCATGACCATAACCGGGGATCACCTTGCCACTGTTGAGGGTATCCCAGGCGAATTGATAGAGTTGGTCGCGGGTGGGAACGCCACCAAAGCGCTCGCGCACTGAGAGCAACCAGCCCAGGCATTCCTGATTGGCCAGTCCATGCAGGGGGCCGGCCAGGCCGTTGAGAGCGGCCGAGAAGGACAGGTAGGGATCTGAAAGCGCCGAGCCGACCAGGTGCATGGTATGTGCCGAAACGTTGCCCGATTCATGGTCGGAGTGCAGGATGAAATACAGGCGCGCCAGTTCTGCGTAACCTTTTTCGTTGGCCACACCCATCATGCGGGAAAAGTTTGCTCCGTAATCGAGGGCGGGATCGTATGTTGGTTTGCGGTTATCGCCGAAGTATTTCAGGCGGTAGATAAAGGCAGCGATGACGGGGAGTTTGGCGGTCAGGTTGAGGCTATCTTCCAGCGCCGGCTCCCAGTAAACATCTTTTTTCATGCCTTCGTGATATTTACGGGTAAAAATCGAATCTTTGGCCAGCGCCAGCACTGCCTGCGAGAACAGGATCATCGGGTGTGTATCGGCTGGCATGTTTTCGATCAACTTGTAAACATATTCAGGCACCTCAGCGCGACGCGCCCATTCGGCTTCCACTTCCAGAGCCTGCTCAAGGGTGGGCACTTCACCTACCATCAAGAGGTAGTAGAGGCCACCCACCAGGGGCATTTCGTTTCCTTGGGCTTTGGGCAGGGCTGCCAGCACTTCGGGGATAGACATGCCGCGGAAGCGAATCCCCTCGGCTGGGTCCACATAGGAGATATCGGTCAGCAGGGATTTGATATCGCGCATCCCACCGACGATCTGACCAACGGTGACGTGATCCACCACTACGTCAGCATGGTCTTTGCTCAATGCTTTGATGCGCTCGCGCCAGGCAGGCAGTTGAGCCGCAATTTTCTCGTGCAAAATCATGATCCACCTCCATAAAAATATCCTGCCCCTCACCCTGAATTGTTCAAGGGGGCAAGGGGCAAAAGGGCAATTTTAGAATTTCACCAGGTTGTGCAGGGCCTGGTGGGATTCCCGCACCGCAGCCGCCGATTTCTCCAGAGCCGCTTTTTCATCGGCATCCAGGCTGTATTCAATAATTTTTTCCACACCTTTGCGGCCCAACATCACCGGTACGCCAAAGAACATATCGCTCAGGCCGTATTCACCTTGCATGTAAGCCGCGCAGGGAACGATGAGATGTTTATCTTTCAAAATGGCTTCGGCCATTTGGGCGATGGCTGCAGCTGGGGCGTAATAGGCTGAGCCGGTCTTCAACAGGTTGACGATTTCACCGCCACCTTTGCGGGTGCGGTTGACAATAGCTTCCAGGCGATCGGCGGGCAGATAGTCACGCAAGGGGATACCGGCAATATTGGAATGGCGCGTCAGCGGCACCATCTCATCTCCATGCCCACCCAACACGTAGCAGGCGATGTTTTCCACGCTTACGCCGGTTTCCATGGCCACAAAGGCGCGCATCCGGGCAGAATCCAGGATGCCTGCCTGCCCCACCACGCGCTCGCGCGGCAAGCGAGTGACTTTCATGGTGAGATAGGCCATCGTGTCCAGGGGGTTGGTCAGCACGATGAAGATCGCATCAGGAGAATACTTGAGGGTTTCTGTGGCAGCCTTGCGGACAATTTCGGCATTGGCAGTGAGCAGGTCGTCGCGGCTCATCCCCGGTTTGCGCGGCAGGCCAGCAGTGATGACGATAATATCTGAACCTTTGGTGGCTTCATAATCATTTGAGCCAACAAGTTCCACATCCTTGCCAATGATCGGCATCGCCTCGTACAGATCCAGTGCCTTTCCCTGGGGCATTCCTTCGACAACATCCACCAACACTATATCAGCCAGTTCGCGCTCCGCCAACCAATGAGCAGTTGTGGAGCCTGTCATCCCTGCACCGATGATCGAGATTTTGTTCATCTTGCCTCCAAAATGCTTGAGTTGTGAAATTCCATGCGTAAAAGGGACAAATGCCCAGTCTACGCAAAAAGATGATTAAATTTTATTCGATTGCGGCTTCTTGCGCAAAGTTCAATTTGTCACATTTTCGAGGTGTTTATTGGTACTTCAGGCAAAAAAACGAGACTCTGCCGACCGAATCGGCAAAGTCTCGTATAGAATTGCTCTTGAAAAACTATCGCAACCGCGAAGATTTTGTAGCGCGACATTCATGTCGCTTTAGGTTGCGGAAGAATTCCGCGCTACGGATGAGTTCAAAGGCATCATCGTTCCTGTGATTCAAGGAAGCGCGTCGCCTGAATGGCAGCGGCAGCACCCATCCCCGCGGAAGTGATGACCTGGCGGAAGTGTGGATCCGCGGCTTCACCAGCAGCAAAAACGCCGGGGATGTTGGTCTCCATCAATTGATTCACCTTGATATAACCGCGCTCATCCATCTCCAACTGGCCTTTGAAAATTTGCGTATTTGGGGTATGCCCGATGAAGATGAAAACGCCATCGGTCTCAAAAATGCTCTCTTTGCCGGTTTGCACGTTCTTCAGGCGAACCGCATCCACTTTCTCGTTGCCCAGAATTTCGGTCACCACCGTGTTCCAGATAAATTTCATCTTAGGGTGTTCTTTGGCGCGCTTTTGCAAAATGGGGCCAGCGCGCAAGGAATCGCGGCGGTGGATAATTGTCACTTCAGAGGCGTAACGGGTGAGGAAGAGACCTTCTTCCAATGCCGAATCGCCGCCGCCGACCACGACCACTTTCTTGTCCTTGAAGAACCAACCGTCGCAGGTGGCGCAATACGAAACTCCGCGGCCAGTCAACTCAGTCTCGCCGGGAACGTTGAGGTGATTCGAG
>JBMFPJ010000079.1:0-7549 GCA_049969175.1 Anaerolineae bacterium
CTGGGAAGTGGCTACCGCGGTGGCTTGTGCCGTGTTGGGCGTCAATGCCTTTGATCAGCCGAATGTGCAAGATGCCAAAGAACGTACTCGCGCCGGAATTGCCGATTACCTGCAACAGGGGCGCCTGCCAGAGCGCGACCTGGTCAAGGCGACGGAGGCTGCCCCAGCCCTGGAAGCCTTGCTGGCCCAGGCGCGCCCGGGCGACTACTTTGCCATCAATGCTTATCTACCGCGTACCCCTGAGGCCACTGCTGCCCTGACGCGCTTGCGCCAGGTGTTGCGTGCTCGCACGGCCTGTGCAACCACGCTGGGTTTTGGTCCGCGCTTTCAACATAGCACCGGGCAGCTGCATAAAGGCGGCCCGAATACCGGCCTGTTCCTTCAATTTGTTTACGATGCTGCTCAGGATGTCGAAATCCCCACCCAGGGCCTCACCTTCGGCGTTTTGCAGCGCGCCCAGGCGCTTGGAGATTACGAAGCCCTGCGCGCCGCGGGTCGGCGGGTGGTGCGTGTGCATCTGAGCGCCAATTGGGCGGCTGAAATCCAAAATCTGGCCGAGGCCCTGTCCGCTTGAAGATGAGAACCGCTCCCTTTTCTCGCCGTGATTTTTTGAAGCTTGGCGGCTATACTTTCCTTGCCGGAATGCTGACTGTTTCAGGTGGCCTGGGGTATGCTACCCAAATTGAGCCAGGCTGGCTGGAGATCGTCCGCCTACGTTTGAAGTTGCCGCGCCTGCCGGCCGAATTTTCTGGCTTGCGCCTGGCGCAAATCAGCGACATTCACATGGGTGGCTGGATGAATGCCGAACGCTTCGCTCAAGTGGTGGAGGCGGTGCTGGCCGAAGCGCCGGATGTCATTGCGCTTACCGGCGATTTTCTACTCGGCTATGGCTGGGATGAAACTCATCAACAGGCCCTGGAGACCCTCGCTCCCATACTCAAAACCCTGGCCGATTCAACCCTGACCCTGGCGGTGATGGGGAACCATGATCACTGGTCTGACGTATAAAAAATTCGGGCGATGCTGGCCGAAGTGGGCGTTTTGGAACTGCCCAATTCGATCTTTACCTTGCGACAAGGAGCGGCTCTCCTGCATTTCTGCGGTGTGGACGATGTCTATGAAGGCCAGGATCGCCTTCAAGAGGTGCTGGATCAATTGCCAGAGCAAGGCGCCGCGGTTTTGCTTTGCCATGAACCCGATTTTGCCGATGCTGCCGCTGCTTCTGCCCGTTTTGACCTGCAAATTTCGGGTCATTCGCACGGTGGCCAGGTGGTTATTCCCTTCTTGGGCCCGCTTCACACCCCCAAATTTGCCGAGAAATATCCGCTTGGCCTGTATCAGGTAGGTAAGATGTGGCAATATACCAATCGTGGTGTAGGCATGGCACGCCTGCCTATCCGCTTCAATTGCCGGCCTGAGGTGACCATTTTTAGCTTGTATGCAGGATAGGGAAAGTTAACCTCGTGGGCCCGGGATAATCACTGAAGTCGCCCTCAACAGGGATCGAAGCAGTAACGGTAGTCGCCGTAGGGTATCCACTTGGGTCAAGGCCGAGCCTTGATCTACGGGCCCTGCCAGCGTAGGACAGGCACCTGCCCCCGTCAGGGGGTTCTGGCCTGTCTGGACAGCCTGGAAAGGCTGTCCCACTTTGTACCCCGCCTTGAATTGTCACCGGTGTCATTTGTGGGTATCTATTCAGGCATGTCATTGCTTCGTCGTGGCGCTTATGCGCCACGACGAAGCAATCTCCCCCATGTCAGATTGGCTCGTTGGAACAGGAGATTGCGCTTCGGGCGAGCCTCAGCGTGGCCCTTCGTGGCGCGAGGCGCCACTCGCAATGACATTTGCAATCGTTTTTTCTCTATGGCTGAATCGTTACGTTTTTTTAGCAAATCGCTCCAGATTGTACAACCGTTACGTTAGGAGATGAGTGATGAATACCCTGGCAAGTGAAACGTGTGTGGCCTGTCGTGGAGATGAACCGCCGCTTTCAGCTGAGCAAATTGCTGCGCTGCAACTGCACATCCCGGAATGGCGGCTTATCGAAAAAGATGGCATTCCCCGCCTGGAACGAATTTTCAAGTTCAAAAACTTTATTGAGGCGGTTGCGTTCACCAACAAAGTGGCACTGATTGCCGAAAAAGAAGATCATCATCCCCTGATGATCCTGGAGTGGGGGCGCGTTACGGTGCAATGGTGGACACACAAACTCAAGGGCCTGCACATGAACGACTTTATCATGGCGGCCCGAACCGATTTGCTCTAGCGGAACAAGTCCTGTTCTTTGGGGCGGAGCAACTCTTTGAACGAACTTTCGCGCAGGGGGTAAGGGAAACCGCGCACGTGGACTGCCGGGGTGCCCTCGGCTGCCTGTCCCATCATCAGTGAGGCCGCGGCGGCCAGCTCATCTGCAACGCCGACTATGGTGATCTTCAATTCCTGGCCAAAGAGATCCGCCCAGCCGCGTTCATCCACCAGGGCGGGCAGGCCACTCAACCCAATGGCCATGCCCACCGTCCCAATGCGCCAGGCGCGGCCATGTGAATCAATAATCATGACCCCCAAGCGCTTTCCCGCGCGAGATTCCAGGGAGTAGCGGATTTCCGTCGCCGAGCGCTCCGGGTCGCTGGGCAGCAATAATACGGCCTCGTCGTCTGTTCCGGCGACGTTGGAGTGGTCAATGCCGGCGTTAGCGCAGACGAAGCCCAGGCGATGCTCCACAATCACTGTGCCGGGGCGTGCTCGCAAAATCTCGCGGCTTTCTTGCAAAATCAGTTCACACAGACGCGGGTCTTTTTCGCTGCGCCGCGCCAACTCCTGTGCCGCGCTGGAAGGGGTGATTGTGCTTAGGAGCACCTTCCGCCCTTCCGCTTTGCTGACGATCTTCGAGGTGATCACCAGCACATCGCCGTCTTGCAGCGAGATGCCCGTTCGGGTCAGCGCGGCCAGTAAAATATCCGGCAACGAATCGCCGGATTGAATCAAAGGGATGCCTTGCAGGGGGGTGATGGTCAAGGGTTGCACAAGAGGATCCCTGGCGTTTAATCCATCGGTGGGCGCCTGACGCCGGTGATTTTGATGCCGGCATGGCTGCTGCCGTATTTTTTGTTGATACCGATCAGAATGCTGGTGAGGCCTTCGACGACGACCGAATTTTCAATCGGCCCGGCGTCCCAGCCGACCAAACCGGCGGCTTCTACCATCTTCAGCGCAGCGGCGCGGACCTCGGGGCTGGTGCCGGTGACCAGGACGTCGCATTCCACCGCTTCATCTCCCAGCAAATGTTCGTGCGAAATGTTTTGGAAAGCGGCGGCTACCTGCACGTTTTCGCCTAGCACTTCACGTGCTTCCTGGGCGGCTGAGCCGGCTGGTGGCATTTGCACTTTGGTCACTTTGGGCGGCACCAGTGGGACGGTGACATCAATCAGCATTTTGCCTTGCAGGGCCTCTTTGACGGATTCGAGGGTGGCGCGATGGGCCGCATAGGGGACGGTGAGAACGGCGATGTCGGCTTTTTGGGCTGCTGAAAGGTTGTCCATGCCCTGAATCAGGGCGTTGCCGCCCAGCAGGTCGGTCAATTCGCGCGCCGTGGCTTCGGCTTTTTCGGAGGTGCGCGAGCCGATCAACACGCGGTAGCCGGCTTTGGCCCAGCGATAGGCCAGACCTTTGCCTTCTTTGCCTGTACCCCCTAAAATGGCGATGGTAAGGAGAATGGAGCGATCTTCTGTCATTGAACACCTTGTTTTTCTGCGTAACGTTTCCAAACTTTTGCAGCCAGCTGACGTGCCTGGGCGGCGATTTCGGCCTCATCCAGGGTGAGCAACTGACGGTTTTTCATCAACACTTTGCCGGCAACGATGGTGGTGGTGACCATGCTTTGTTGGAAGCCAAAGAGAATGTGCCAGGGCAGGTTTTCGGCGGTAAGGGGAGTGGGGGGGTAGTACTCCACGAAAATCAGGTCGGCGAAGGCGTTGGGGGTGATTTCGCCCAAAGGGGCGGCCGGGAAGAAGGTGTTGGCCAGGGCCGCGTTGTTGTAGATGGCCATTTGGACCACATCGTAGCCGTTCATGCGGCGTGGATCGCGATGCCAGACTTTGTGGACGAGGTAGGCAGCTTTCCATTCCTCCCACATGGCGTTGGAGAAGCCGTCGTTGCCCAGGCAGACACGCACTCCCATGCGCATCATCGCTTCGACTGGGGCCACTCCCACGGCGTTGTTCATGTTGGAGCGCGGTTGATGGGTGACCCAGGTGTTGCTTTCGGCCAGCAGTTCGATCTCGCGCGCATCTACGTGTACGCAATGAGCGGTGATGCTGCGCGGGCCGAGGATGCCATGCCTGTGCAGGCGGTCAATGACGCGCAGGCCGGATTTTTGCAGGCTATCCCATTCGTCGGCGTCGGATTCGGCGGCGTGGATGTGGAATCCGCTCTCGGCAGGGGCCGATTGGCGGCACAACGCCAGGGTGGAATCGGAAAGCGTGAGGCTGGCGTGCAGCCCAAAGGTCCCGGCGAGAAGCGGGCTTTTGGGTTTGCGCAAGAAGCGCAGGTTTTCGTTGATTCCGGCTTTCATTTTTTCGGGGCCATCGCGGTCGGTCACTTCGTAACACAGGACGCCGCGTACACCGGCTTGTTCGACGGCCTCAGCGATGATGTCGAGTGAGCCGTCAATAGCGTTGGGGGAGGCGTGGTGGTCAATGAGAGTGGTGGTGCCGTGTTTGATAGCATCTACCAGACAAAGCAAGGCGGAGTAGCGGATGTCGTCTTCGTGGAGGGATTTGTCGAGTGGCCACCACAGTTTGCCGAGGATTTCGGGAAAGTCTTTGGGGGCGGGGTCGGGGATGGCCATGCCGCGGGCGAAGGCGCCGTAGAAATGGGTGTGGGCGCAGATGTTGCCGGGCATGACGATTTGGCCGGCGGCATCCAGTTTTTCCTCTTGCGGGTGACGGGCGGCGAGCTCGCCCGTAGGGCCGATTTCGACGATGCGATCGCCCTGGATGTAGAGGGCGTGATCGCTCAGGATGTGGTTGGGGTTGCCCCAGGTGATCAGAGTAGCGTTTGTGATGAGCATTTCAGGAAAATCCGTATTGACTGGGATGGGAAAGCTGGACGCCAGAAGCGCCGATTTCCCACAAGGTCAGGAAGGCCATTTCGCGCAATTTGGGGTCTTCGGTGTACATGGTTTCGTAGAGGGCGCGGATGACCCCCTCGCTGGGGGTGTATTTCAGGTAGGGCAGGGCGGCCAGTTTTTCTTCTTCGCTGCCTTTTTTGAGGGCGGTGATGAGGATATCGGTGGCAGGGGCGCCAGGGGAGATGCCCACGCCCTGTTTGCCGGCAAAGGCGATCAGCCAGGGTGTTTCGGAAGGGGCTTTGAGCGGACGAGGTGCGGCCGCGGCGGGGTGAGCTTTGTTTTCCAGGGCTTCGCTGGCGGCATTGCGCACCACCCATTGATCGTCTTCGATTTGCATTTTCTGGAGGATCTCGCTGGCCCAGGGTTCTTCCACGCGGCGCAGGCCATAGACGACGGCGCGGCGGGCGAGGATGTCTTCAAGGGAGGTGCCGTCCTGGAGCATGGCGTAGCCTTCGCTTGGGTCGTTTGCCAGGGCTTCGGCAGCAGCGCGACGTAGTTCTTCATCACCGTTGAGCAGGATGTGGGCGACGACCTCCAGGGCTTCGGGGGTGCCGATGGCGACTAGCGCCAGGCAGGCAGCGCGTTGAGCCGAAAGACTGGGCGCGGTGATGATTTTGGTGAGTGAGGGGATGGCTTTGGTATCTTGTAATGCACCGCTGCCCAGGGCGCAGAGTTGCACCAGTTCAAAGGAGAGGGAGTTGAGCAGCTGGCGGAAGAGAGCGGGCACGCCGGGGTCATTGCTCAGAGCAAAAGCGGCCATGGCCTGACCGCGTAAAGCTAACGGCAAGCCGTCGCTTTGGAGAAGTTTGAGTAAAGCGGCCATCACCTTGTTCCGCCAGGGAGCGTCGCGGCGGCTATCGCGCAGCCAGCGCGCCACGGTCAGCAACGGGCGGTGCATGGGGAGGCGCGACCATTCCAGCATTTTTTCGACGATGGGGGTGGCGTCACCGTGGACAGCCAGGTAGTGCAGACTCAGGGTTTTGCCGACCCAGTCGGATTGTTCAAGCAGGGTGGAGGGATTGTATCCGCTCAGGGCGCGGCCGGCCAGGTAGCCCAGAAATACAGGGTGCAGGAAGCGCATCTTGTTGTGTGGGTACGAAAGCAGCAGCCCGCTGTTGCTCATTTTTCCTACCAGTCCGGGAGTTGGGGTGGGAGCTGATTTTGGGCTGCCTTTTTTGGCCGTGCTGGCGGCGGAGGCCTCAGCGTCAGGAGTTTCTTCAGGGGTTGGCTCTTCGACTGGCTCAAAGGTTTTTACCCACTCTTTAGCCCGACGGGGATCAAACACCGGTTGGGCGGCCATGACTACCTGCATGGCCAGGGTTTCCATTGCCGCCGGCGGGGTATTGGCGGGTGCCAGGCGCCGGATATGGGTGCCAATGGCCTGGCTGGGCTGAGGGCCGATCAGGTCGCCGGCATAGGCTCCCCAAACCTTAAGGGTCAATTCCAGGGGTGTCAGGCCGAAGGCATCCTCGCTGAGCCAGGAATTGAGCAAGAGAGGATCGATAGTTTCAGTGGTGCTTTGCATCCAGGCTTCGTTGGCAACAAAGCGATTCCATTGGACGCCCCACTGATGAAGGAAAGCAGCGATTTGGCGTCGATTCCAGGCGACCAGGGCGAGCGGAGCAAAACCGGACTGAATGAGGCCGTCCACGTATTCAGGTGTGCCGGTCGTCACGATGCGTGCCCGCGGGTAAGCCTTGAGAAGAGCCTGCAAATAGGCGGTGATGTTTTCCTGTTCGGCGGGCGGGAGTTCGTCAAAGCCGTCCAACAGCAGCAAGGCGCGGCCATTTTCAAAGGCGGTTTGGGTTAAAGACGCCAGGCGACCCTGCTCTAACGCCGAAAAAACACCGGCGATGCTTTCACGGATGGGTTCGAGGACATCTTGTTGGCCTGTAAGAGGTAACTTCAATTCGGCAACGTGGATCAGAAACGGCATGGCATTGGCCAGTTCACCCAATTCTGCGCTGCGATTGGCCACCAGAGACGCCAGGTGTGCCAGGACAACGGTCTTGCCACTGCCTGGCCGACCGATAATTACCAGGTTACTCCCACCGGCCAGTGCCTGGGGAAGGGTGAGCTGAGGAGCATTGTACACCGCGGCGATCTCAGGCCAGGCAGGTAGGTAGGGGAGGGTTTGGGTGACTGCGTCTTCTGTGGGGAGTATCTCGTCGGGAAGAATGGTTGGGGGTGGAGCCAGCAACCGCGGTTCGATTAGGATTTCTTCCAACGAAAAAAGTGCAGCGGCCAGATGCATACCCTGTGCTTTGCGTAGCATGGCGCGGCGCAACTGTTCCTCTACGCCGCTGGTACGTTGTGCCTGGCTGGCCTGCTGTTTTTCCTGCCAGTTCTGCCGAATCTCCTGCCAGAGCGGGCGCACTTTGGCAACCAGCCACCAGAAGAGGCTGGCGGTGAAAAAACCGA
>JBMFPJ010000080.1:0-7535 GCA_049969175.1 Anaerolineae bacterium
CAACCAGGCGGCAAGTGATTGCAGGCGATATTGTTGCAATATTTGGGCCCAGCGAGGCCAGTATTCGCGAGGCGTTTGCATGTTCTCAGTATAGCATAAATGGCGGGCGCTCGGCGCTAAATCATGGTTGGCTCATGATAGACACCAAAGACTTCCTTCATGACGCCGATGATTTCACCCAGAGTGGCATAGGCGCGCACGGCATCCAGAATATAGGGCATGGTGTTTTCCGTCCCTTCGCAGGCGATTCGCAGCCGATCCAGGGCCTGGCCAACGCGGCCATTGTCGCGTTCCTGGCGCACTTTTTTCAGGCGCGCCACCTGACGATCATAGCCGTGCGGGTCCATTTCCAGGATGGGGATGACGATGGGTTTGTCTTCCACATAGGCGTTGACGCCGATGATCTTGCGCACGCCTTCGTCAATTTCGCGTTGATAGCGATAGGCCGCATCGGCGATTTCAGATTGGAAGAAGCCTTTTTCGATGGCCGGGATCACGCCTCCCAATTCCTCAATGCGGCGGAAGTATTCGTAGGCTTGGCGCTCAATGCGGTTGGTCTGCGCTTCGACAAAGAAGCTGCCGCCCAGCGGATCAACGGTGTTGGCCACGCCTGATTCTTCAGCAATGATTTGCTGCGTGCGCAGGGCGATGGTCACTGCCTGTTCGGAGGGCAGGGCCAGGGCTTCGTCCAGCGAATTGGTGTGCAGGCTTTGTGTCCCGCCCAAAACGGCAGCCAGCGCCTGAATGGCCACGCGTATCACATTGTTCTGCGGTTGCTGAGCGGTGAGCGAAACGCCCGCCGTTTGAGTGTGGAAGCGCAACAACCACGAGCGTGGATTTTTGGCTTTGAACGTATGCCGCATTTCTCGCGCCCAGATGCGCCGGGCAGCGCGATATTTGGCGATTTCCTCGAAGAAATCATTATGGGCGTTGAAGAAGAAGGAGAGACGCGGGGCAAATTCATCTACATCCATGCCGCGGGCAATGCCCCAGCGCACGTATTCCATGCCGTCAGCCAGGGTGAAGGCCAGTTCCTGAGCAGCGGTGGAACCCGCCTCGCGAATGTGGTAGCCGCTGATGGAAATGGTGTTCCACTGCGGCACACTCTTCGAGCCAAATTCCATCGTATCTACCACCAGCCGCATGGAAGGTTCTGGCGGGAAGATGAACTCTTTCTGGGCGATGAACTCTTTGAGGATGTCGTTTTGAATCGTGCCGCGCAGCTGGTCTGGACGCACACCTTGTTTTTCCGCGGCGACAATATACATGGCCCAGATGACCGCTGCTGGCGAGTTAATCGTCATACTGGTAGAGACTTTGTCCAGCGGAATGCCATCCAGCAAAATCTCCATATCCTTGAGCGAGGAGACCGCCACGCCGCATTTGCCAAACTCGCCCAAAGCCTCCGGCGCGTCCGTGTCATAGCCCATCAGGGTGGGCAGATCAAAAGCGATGGAGAGGCCGGTTTGCCCTTGTTCGAGCAAATACTTGAAGCGAGCATTGGTCTCCTCGGCGGTGCCGAAGCCAGCGAACATGCGCATGGTCCACAATTTGCCGCGATGCAAGGTGGGATGTACCCCGCGCGTAAAGGGGTATTCCCCCGGCAGTCCGAGATCAGAAGCGTAATCGAGGTCTGCCACATCGAGCGGGGTGTAAAGCCGATTGATTGGTTCCGAAGAGGTAGTGATAAATTGGTCCCGTCGTTCTGGCATGGCCGCCAGGGCTTTTTGCAGGCTGGTTTGCTCCCACGTTTCAAGCGCCGCTTTTAGTTCTTCCAGTTTTTTCTTGTCGTACATTTTGTGCTCCTCATTTGACGAAGTTCGCACACTCCACAATGAAATTATAGCAGAGTAAGCCAATCGTAGCGCGGAATTCATTCCGCAACCTAAAGCGACATGAATCTCACGCTACAAAATCTTCGCACTTGTGATGATTTTTCAAGAGCAATTCTATAGATCCCGATTTGATGGCCAGAGTTTTTTAATGTTGACTTCGTGTCACTGCTCACCCCTACGCTCACCGGCTATGCCGGATTGTGTCAAATCCAACCCACCAACAGCGGATTTGACTATCCGCAGCAAGAAATGACAAATCGAAAGCGAGCCTGAGCAGTTCCCCTTTCGAAGTGCTTTTCAGTACATCACTCCTGATTGCACAACCGTTGCCCCAGGTGAGCAACAGCCACATGTAGGGACAGGCACCTGCCCCCGTCAGGAGGTTCTGGCCTGTCTTTGACAGCCTGGAAAGGCTATCCCACGGAGGGCAGGCCTGGCTGTTTCCTGGCATGCGCTTTTAAGGTATACTCTCTTTGAATTTTATTTCTCAAAGGTGACCATGCCACGTTTTGAAATTGACGTTGATCCCTGCGATCACATCACGGCTGATGCCATCGGCCAGCCTGGTCAACGCGTCTTTTACATCCAGGGCTATCAAGATCAACGCACCATCACCTTGCTGATCGAAAAAGTCCAGTTGCAATCGCTGTCCATTGGCATTGAGCAGTTTCTCTCCCAAATCAGCAATGAGAACCCCTCCCTGCCCGAAGCCTCAGCCGACTACCTGGAAGAAAACATGCACATCCATCCGCCTTTCGATCCGCTCTTCCGGGTCGGTGAGATTGGCCTGGGATACGATGCAGAGCGCGACCGGGTGGTCATCTTCCTCAAAGAGCTGCTCAGCGAAGAGGCCGACCCCGAATCGGCTGCCATCGTGCGCTTCTGGTGCTCGCGCGATCAGGTGCGCCGTCTGGCACACTGGGGCATGGAAGTCGTCCAGCGCGGCCGCCCCATTTGCCCCCAATGTGGCCAACCGATGGAACCGGAAGGTCACTTCTGCCCTAAAAAGAACGGACACAAGCACTGAGCCATAGCCGTGAACGATGAAAAATGGCAAAAAGCCCTGCAACAGGGCGAACTCGAACTCAAAGGGCAATTCCTGCCAGGCAGCAACTACACCTTCCTGGTAACCGTTCACTATGCCGGTCAAATCTTTCCCGCGGTGTACAAACCCAGCCGCGGCGAACGCCCCTTGTGGGATTTTCCTGAGAACAGCCTGGCACGACGCGAAGTCGCCGCCTACCTGGTGAGCGAAGCACTTGGCTTCCACTTCGTCCCCTGCACCGTTTACCGTTACCAGGCCCCCTACGGCCCTGGCTCCCTGCAACAGTACATTGAATACGACCCCGAATATCACTACTTCACATTCAGTCCCGAAGACAAATCTCGCTTGCGTCCGGTAGCGCTCTTCGACCTGCTGGTCAACAACGCCGACCGCAAAGGCAGCCACATCCTCATCGAAAGCGAAACACGAAAGCTATGGGTCATTGATCACGGCATCTGCTTTCACGAAGAAGACAAGCTCCGCACCGTGATTTGGGATTTTGCCGGCGAACCGATTCCGGCCGAGCTGCGGGAACATCTCTGCCCGCTTCTTTCCCCGACCTGTAGCCTGCTCGCCGCGCTTGAGCCCTATCTTAGCCCCGGCGAGATCGCCGCCCTGGTCTCTCGCGCCCGCACCCTGATCACCAGCGGTGTTTTTCCCCACCCTCCCAGCCAACGCAGAGCCATCCCCTGGCCACCCATCTAAAACATCACAGGAGAGAAAAAATATGCACTACAAACTCGCTTTCCTCGGTTTTGGCAACGTCGCCCGCGCCCTGGTACGTCTGCTCGAACGCAAACGCGACGTGCTCCAACAGCAATACAACCTCACCTTCAGCATCACCGGCATCGCCACCGCCCGGCACGGCAGCGCCATCCACCCCGCCGGTCTGGATGGGATTCGCTGCGCGCAGGCCGTCGAAGCGGGACAATCACTCACTCCCTTCGGCGAGATTCCGGTAAGCGACAACTTCGACTTCATCCAAAAATGCAGCGCCGACCTGCTCTTCGAGAACACACCGGTCAATCCTCAAACCGGCCGCCCCGCCGTAGATCACGTGCATGCCGCCTTGCAGGCCGGCATGCATGTGGTAACCGCCAACAAAGGCACGGTCGTTTATGGTTACCACGCCCTGAGCGAGTTGGCAAAATCGTTGGGCAAAAAATTTCTCTTCGAAGCCACGGTATTAGGTGGGGCACCCGTCTTTTCCGTCTTTCGTCATGCTTTCCCCGCTGCCCAGCTGATCTCCTTCGAGGGCATTATCAACTCCACCACCAACATCATCCTCTCCCGCATGGAACGCGGCGAGAGTTTCGAACAAGCCGTTCAGTATTGCCAGTCCATTGGCATCGCCGAAGCCGATCCATCCAATGATGTGGATGGCTGGGATGCGGCCATCAAAGTCGCTGCCCTGGTGACCGTACTGATGGACATTCCCTTCACCCCCTTGCAAGTGGATCGCACCGGCATTCGCGGCATTACCCCCAAAATGATTGAAGAGGCGCGCCAGCAAGGCAAACGCTGGAAACTGGTCTGCTCGGCCCAAAAAGTGAACGGCGAAGTGCATGCCCGCGTTGCCCCGCAGATGGTCCCTCCCGATTCGCCACTCTACAATATGCAGGATTCCACCACCGGCATCGCCTTTCGCACAGATGTCCTCGGCGACTATACCATCCTCGAAGCCGAGCGCCCCGGTCTTACCCCTGGCCCTGAGCCGACCGCCTACGGCCTGCTTGCCGATTTCATCCACATTGCCAGAACAGAAGCATGAGTATCACTGTTTCTCGCGCACAAGTCATTCACTGTCTGCGTGAAGATTGGGGCAAATATCGAGCCTGCTTTGAAAGTCTCTCTGTCGCCGAGCAAGCCGCTTTCCTGCAGCGACAGGGATACGCCACCTTTCACGATTTGCTCGCACACATCTGCGCCTGGTGGGAAGAAGGCCTGAAGGTCATCCATTCCATTTTGGAAAACGAACCTCTTTGTGAACATCCTGGTGGCTTTGCGCCTTGGCGTCAAAAACAAACCTTTTTACAGTGGACTCATATTTTGGAGGGCTGATGAGTCAAAGAGAAGTATTTATCGTATCCGCGGTACGTACCGCCATTGGGGTAGGAAAAGGCGGGGGAGCATTGTACCCCTTTCAGCCGGTGGAACTGGCCTCATTGGTCATGCAAGAGGCGGTGCGCCGCGCCGGGGTGGAACCAGCAATGGTAGAAGACGTCATCTGGGGAGTCGTGACCCCCGTCGGCGATCAGGGGGCCAACCTGGCGCGCCTGGGCGTGCTCAAAGCCGGTTTCCCGGTTACCGTTCCGGCAGTCAGCCTGAATCGCATGTGTGGTTCCAGCCAGCAGGCGGTTCACTTTGCCGCCCAGGCCATCCTCGCCGGTGACATGGATCTGGTCCTGGCTGGCGGCACCGAAATGATGTCACACCAACCACTCGGCGCCGATTACCCCACCGAATGGCCTGATGTAGGTTACCCTCTGATTCACCAGGGACTCAGCGCCGAAAGGATGGCCGAAAAATGGCAGCTTTCCCGCGCTGAACTGGATGATTTTGCTTTTCGCTCCCACCTGCGGGCGGGAGAAGCAATTGAAGCCGGACGCTTCAACGAGCAAATCCTCCCCCTCTCGCTGCCGGATGGAAGCCTGTTCACCGTTGACCAGGGCGTTCGCCGCCCCCCTGATCGGGAGAAGATGGCCGCGCTCAAACCGGTCTTCAAAAGCAATGGGGTGATCACCGCCGGCAATTCCAGTCAGATCAGCGACGGGGCAGCCGCCCTGTTGCTGGCCTCCGCCGAGGCCGTTCGTCGCTTCAATCTGCGCCCTCTGGCACGATTGGTAGCGCGCGTGGTCGTCGGCTCGGACCCTACGCTGATGCTGGATGGTCCCATCCCGGCAACGCAAAAAGTGCTGCAACGCGCTGGCCTGCGCCTGGCCGACCTGGACGTGATCGAAATCAACGAAGCCTTTGCCAGCGTGGTACTCGCCTGGCTTAAAGAATGGGACGCCGATCCCGAAAGAGTCAACCCGAATGGCGGCGCCATCGCCCACGGACACCCTCTCGGTGCCACCGGTGCGATTTTGATGACCAAACTGGTGCACGAATTGCAACGTCGCCAGGGCCGTTATGGCCTGCAAACTATGTGCATCGGTCACGGCATGGCAACGGCTACCGTTCTCGAACGAGTATAAAATCAAACAGCGACCGCCAGAGGAGACAGCCGCTGTTTCTTTTTGAGAAATTACCCGGCACGGTCAGCGCGAAAGCAATTCTTCCAGCACCCGCCGCGATTGCTCCTCCACCCGGGCGTGGTGACTGTTGCCGTGAGCATCCATGGTGACAACGACGGGGAAATCCTTCACTTCAATCACCCACATCGCCTCCGGTACACCAAACTCCAGTTTATAAACACCCAACACTTTCTGCACCGACTGGGCGATAAACGAAGCCGCCCCACCAATGGCATGGAAATACACGCCTGGCGTTTCCTGGCATCCCTTCAAGGTTTTGGGCCCCATGCCGCCCTTACCGATTACCCCTTTCAGGTTGAAATGCTTCATCACGTCTGCCTGATACGGCTCCTCGCGGATGGAGGTTGTGGGGCCAGCCGCCACAAACCTGTATTCTTTGGTATCCAGCCCGCTCACGACCGGACCGCAATGATAAATCACCCCGCCATTGAGCAACTTCTTCAATTCTTCATACACTTCCAGGTCATCTCCCTGGGGTGGGCGCGTCTTCTTGATGAAAGTTTCCACCAGCCACTTGTGCGCGGCGTCGCGCCCGGTGACCATGATCCCTGAAAGGCTGACCGGTTCACCCAGGCGCAGATCGCGAATCACATCATCACTGATTGGAATTTGAACTGCTCGCATCATTGCCTCACTTGTTATTCGTAGAATACCTGAGCACCCTTCACCGTCATCTTGCGGCGGCGATAGGCCCAACACATGTACGAGACCGAGACGAAATAGCTGGCCGGCAGGCGGTGCAGACCGGTGATCCGCGTGCCCAACACCGTCGTCTTGCCACCGAAGCCCATTGGGCCAATGCCCAGTTGATTGGCCTCTTCGGTGATCTGCTGCTCCAGAGCGGCCAGTTTGGGGTCATCGCTCGATTCGCCCAGTTGATCGAAGAGGACTTCCTTCGAGGCGAAATAGGATGAGCCGCGGTCTCCACCGATGGCTACCCCCAACACCCCCGGAGCGCAACCCTGACCTTGAGCCCGGTGCACGGCGTCCAGGATGACTTTTCTCACCCCGGCCAGGTCGCGCCCTGCCCCCAGACGGTTATCGGGCAAGGAATATTGTGCGCCCACGTTTTCGCAACCACCGCCCTTGAGCATGAGCTCGATGGTCAGCTCGTCGCCATCTACCTCCTCAAAGTGAATATAGGGGAAATCATCACCGCCGAGGTTGTTCCCGGTGTTTTTATCGTAAATGGCATCCACAGCGTTAGGACGCATATACGAACGCCTGGTCGCCTCGGCCAGGGCGGCGCGGATTTGTTCCCGCAATTGCCGCGTGGACCAGCCAAATGGATAACGCACGTAGAAAATCGGCGTGCCCGTGTCCTGGCAGATCGGTGTAGAATTCTTGCGCGAAAGTTCGACGTTTTTCAAAATCGTCTCCAACGCCCCACGTGCGGCC
>JBMFPJ010000081.1:0-7473 GCA_049969175.1 Anaerolineae bacterium
GCCGCTATCATCGCCAATGCCCGTCTTCTGGAGCAAATTCGTGCCCAGGCCGAACGTGAACGTCTGCTCTTCGAAGTGACCAGCAAAATCCGACGCTCAACCGATATGCAGACGATCCTTGCCACCACGGCAAGCGAATTGAGCCGCGTGGTTGGGGCGCGCCGTATTCGAATTCACATCAACCCTCTTTCTGCGGGCGAACAAACTCAAGACGAGCAGCCAAACGGGAATTGACCATGAAAATTGACTTTCAATCGCTACTACGCATTCTCTTGCGCAAAACAGGTGGCTGGTATCTGGTCATCAGCGTTTTAATCGTACAAACTTTGGCTTTTAGCAGCTCCATTGTTGCTCTTTATTTTGTCCAACAAAACGCTCAATTCACCAGCGCACAATTATCGGCGGTGACAAAGCTTACTTTGCTTCTCGTAGCGATTGGGAATGTACTCATGGGAGGATGGGCCTATCTCACCACCCCCGATGCTCGTTGCCGCCTTTCCATCTGGTCTCAGGGAAAAGTATTGCCCAGCAACACTCGCGAGGAGGCAGCCGCCTGGCGCCAAATTAACTCCATGCCGCTGCGCTTCGTCTATGTCACGTTTCTGGTCGCCCTACTCGGAGAGATCGTTCCGCTCACCTTTTATCTCTTTCGCCTGGGCGCCAACAGTGATCAGATCACCTACGCCATTTTGGGCGGTCTGATTGCCACAATCGGCGGCACTGCGCTCGCCACCCTCATTTTAGATTTCATGCTTTGGTCCGCCCGAAGTGTGTTGCTCCCCAAAGCATTTGAAGTGCAACACACCTGGATTAACGGTTTCCCACTTGCCCTGAAATTCATTGGGCTGGCAATGGCGATGGTTTCTATTGTGGTGTTGCTGGTCGGGCCAATCGGTTATCACCACACCATTTTAGCTCTGGAAGCCAAAAGCGACCCGGCTCTAATTCTGCGCAGCATGCGCATCCAATCTATCTTTGCCGGCCTCAGTACCCTGCTATTGGGTTTGGGCTTGGCCTATTTGAGCACAAAGTCATTGACCACCCCTGTTTCTCATATCATCGAGACTTTTCAAAAAGTAGAACAGGGTGACTTAAGCCAGCGCGCCAATATTCTGGCCACAGACGAGATTGGCGAGCTGGCAATCTACCTGAACCGGGCAGTAGAACGTCTGGCTCAATTGCAGGAAAACCTGGAAAGCCAGGTTCGTGAACGGACAGCCCAACTGCGCGCTACCATTGAAGTGAGTCGCGCCGCCAGCGCCATCCTGGACCCAGAAGATCTGATTGAAAAAGTAGTTAACGTCATCTCAGAACAATTCGGCTATTATTATGTGGCCCTTTTCTTGGTGGATCCAAGCGGAAAATGGGCCGAACTGAAAAGCGCAACCGGGGATGCCGGGCGGGTCTTGAAAGAAAATAAACATCGTCTCGAAATCGGTGGCCAAAGCATGGTCAGCGCAGCGATCACCAGCCGTCAGCCACGCGTAGCTCAAAAAACCGAGACCGAAATCATTCGCTTCAATAATCCTTTACTGCCCTATACTCGCTCCGAAATCGCCCTGCCCCTCATCGTGGGTGATCGAGTATTGGGCGCGCTAGACGCTCAATCCACCCATCCATCCGCTTTTGACCCCCAAGATGTGGAAACCCTGCAAACCATGGCCAATCAGGTGGCGATTGCGCTGGAAAATGCTCGTCTGTACCAGGAAGCGCAACAAAACCTGAAGGAAATGCGCACCATCCAGCGCCAGTATTTGCTCAGCTCATGGAACGCTCTGGTAGATGAGAAAGGCAACCTGGGCTACACTGTTGGCGATGAAGAAATGATCGGGCAAGCCAGCCTGGAAGTGCCCCTCACCCTGCGCGACCAGATCATCGGCGAAATCAGCCTGGCCAGCGAACAGGAATGGACCCCCGAAGAAAGAAATCTAATCGAAGCCATTGCCACCCAGGCTGCCCTGGCCCTGGAAAATGCGCGCCTTCTGGAAGAAAGCCAAAAACTGGCTGCTCGCGATCACCTGATCGCCGAAGTCACCGGCAAAATCTGGTCGGCAAACACCCTGGATGGTATTCTGCAAACCGCCATCAAAGAACTTGGGCGCGCTCTGGATGTCTCTGAAGCACGCATTGAACTAAAAATCGAAGAGAACACAAAACATGAGGATTAGATGACAGCTCATTCTTCTGCTCCCGATTCGAAAGATATAATACGAACCAAATTTGTTCTCTTTACGTTAGCTTTCGGCATCACCTGGAACTTCATCAGTTCGTTTCTGGGCTTGGGCTGGATAACCGCCACTCTCATCACCGCTATTTTGTTGCTCCTGAACCTGGCATACATTTACCGCTATCGCGATGATGTTCTGGGACGTATCCTGCTTTTCAGCCTGGCTGCAGGATGGACAGAACTGCTGGCAGACCGTTGGTTGGTAGAGGATACCCAGACCTTACACTATTGGCCGGGCGGTCCATTTGTCCTTCGCTCTCCGCTTTACATGCCCTTTGCCTGGACCGTAGTACTGGTCCAACTGGCTTATCTGGGCTGGGAGCTTTCGCAACGAATCGGCTTACCTCTCTCTGCAGTATTGATTGGTCTGTTCGGAGGCATCAACATTCCCTTATATGAACAATGGGCAAAGGGCGCAGGATGGTGGTTTTACACCAACACAACGATGATCGGTAATACGCCATGGTATATCATTAGCGGTGAATTCCTTATCGTCTTCACTCTCCCATTTTTGATGCGCCTTTCTCAAAAAATGGCTCCGGCCTGGAGCCTGGCGCTCGGCATCCTCCATGGCTTGTGGATTTGGGCTGCCTATGCCCTCGCCTACGTACTGATAGGATAAAAATGGATTCATACCCAACCCGCACTTCCTTCCTGAGCAAATGGCTGGCCCGTTGGGGTCAACATTACCTGTGGCGTATTTCCCTTATCTTTCAATCCGTATCTTTCATCGCGGCCAGTTTAGGCATTTATTACATTGTGCTAAATGCCAACATCAATAGCGAACAACTCGCCCGCCTGGCACAAACCGTCTTCAGATTGGTGGCCATCGCCAACTTGCTGGTTTTTGTCTATGGTCTGGCCATTACTCCCAACACAAGAAAGCGCCTGAAAGAATGGGCACAAGCCAGGGCAACCCATACTTCTCTTTCTCCAAAACCAGAAGATGAGGAGCGCGCCTGGCAAGAAGTTACGGCCTATTCCTGGCGTTTTACTCTTTTTTCAGTCCTCATTGCATTGCTGCAGGTAATCCTCCCGGCTGCATTGTACTTGTATCGTACAGAACAATTCACCTTGCAACAAAGTATTCACGTCATCATCGGCGGGATCATTTCTGCCAGTGGACTGGTGCTTTTCTTTTACTTTGCCATGGAATGGGCATTAACCCCCGTACGCATCATTCTTTTACCGTCCAAAGCAGAACATCAGCATAAGGGCTTGAGTGGGCTGACTGTTCAATCCCCCCTGTTGATCGTCTTCTTCACTATCAGCGCGACAGCGCTCTTAATGGTCTCGGCGATGGCTTACCAAAAAGCCCTGGATCTGACCGTCCCCGGCGTCGATACAGCCGCTAGCCTGCACAGCCTTCAAATCCAACTTATCGGTGTGGAGCTAACCGCCCTGCTATTCGTGATTGGCTTCTCCTACCTCCTGGCGCGCTCTATTTCAACTCCCATTGACCACTTGCGCACACTCATGTTCAATATTGAGCAAGGACAGTTAAATCAGCGCGCGGAGATCATAGCCACCGACGAGATTGGCCATCTGGGCATTGCTTTCAACACCATGATGTCTCAACTGGAAGCCTTGCAAGTGAGCACAGAAAAAATCATCAGCGAGCGCACTCACGCCTTGGAACGTCGAACCGCTCAATTACACGCCATCGCCTCTCTCTCCCGCAAAGCAACAGAAATACGTGACCTTCCTTCTCTGCTGAACAATGTTGTTCACCTCATCACCGAACAGTTTGGCTTCTACCACACCGGAATTTTTCTGATTGACGAAAACCGGCGGTTTGCCGTCCTCCAAGCCGCATCCTCGGAGGGGGGGCGGAAGATGCTTGAAGCCGGGCATCGCCTGCAATTAGGCGTTCAAGGTATCGTTGGCTATGTCGCTGCCCAGGGCCGCCCCCGCATCGCCCTGGACGTTGAGGCGGATTCCGTTTTCTTCAATAATCCCTATCTCCCCTTCACCCGCTCCGAAATGGCCCTGCCCCTCATCGCCCGTGAACAAATCATCGGTGTCCTGGATATCCAATCGGATCAGCCCCAGGCCTTTTCTCCCGATGATATTGAAATTTTACAAACCCTGGCCGATCAACTGGCTATCGCTATCGAAAACGCTCGCCTCTTCGGCGAATCGCAAGCCATCATTGCCCAACTGGAAGCATTAACCATGCTCCAGACCCGCCAGGCCTGGGAAAAATTCATCGCCCGCCGCCGCCTGGCTTATCAATACACCCCCTTGGGCGTCACGCCACTGAGCACAGAAAAACCTACCTCACTGCCCGGCAAAACCGGCAAAACCCTCGAAATCCCCCTGCAACTGCGCGGACAGATCATTGGCACAATCACTCTCAGCCGTAGTGAAAGCGCACCCAATTGGACCAATCGCGATCGCGAATTGGCCAGCGAAATTGCCAACCAGATCGCCCTCGCCGTAGATAACAGCCGTCTGCTCGAAGAAATTCAACGTAGTGCCGCCCGCGATCATCTGGTAGCCAACATCTCCAGTCGTATTCGCGAAACGCTGGATCTGGAAACCGTTTTGCAAACCGCAGTTGTCGAATTCCAAAAAGCATTCGGCCTGAAAGAAGCAGAGATTCGCCTGGAACCTCCTCCGGCCAGCACCTCCAATGGGCGGCAGCATAACGTCCCCAATGGGCACGACCCGGCCTGAAAAAAAAAATAAAATTAAGCACTTATGACAACTCCTATGGCTCCAACTCCTCTTGCAAGTAACCGACAGGCCCGCAACGCCTTCCTGGCTACGATTGCTATTGCCGGCATCGCTTTTTTGAATCTGAGCAATGCCATTACCCAGACATTGACTCCCGCTGGGGCACTCTGGCAGCACATCGCTGAAATTGCCATCAACCTTCTGTTGTTGATTGTTGTCCTATCGGTCATACCGTTCATTCGGCGCGGTGACATCGAACGAGCCATCTGGAGGCTGGTCGTCTCTTTCCTCGTCGCAGCGGTTATCCAGGTTTCCCTGCGCGAGGCAATCGGCCTGGCGCAGGGCGTGATGACCGCCATGCTTCTTTCGGCCATTGGTTATCTGACCCTTTCACCTCGTCAGGCTGCCAGAACCACAGCACTCGCTTTCAGCATCAGTGCTTTAATGATCATTTTTGATTTATACGCAAACCATTTCTTCACTCGTTTGCCCACCCCCGATAGCCTGGCCAGATCTACCACCAACCTGGCAGCCTTTGTCTTTCTATTTCAGGTCATCATTCTGATCAGCCAGGCGCGTACCCTCAGCCTGAACACCAAAATTGCTAACCTGTTCTCCCTGTTCACCGTCATGGCGGTGTTTCTGATAGGCATGATGAGTATCCGCATCCTGAGCGATTCTCTCACTCAGCAGCAAAATCGCGCCCTGCTCGGTAGCGCCCAGCAAGTCGCCAACCGTCTGGATCAATTTATTGTCACCAACCTGGACATCTTGCGCGCAGAAGCCATCCAGCCTGATTTAAGCCTGTATCTGCTGATTCGCAAAACCAGTTTCTTCGATCCCACCACCCGGAACAGACCTTTGCAAATTCTCAAGCTTTACCAGAGTCGCGAACCACAAGCCATCCTTTCCTATGGCCTGCTGGATGAAAACGGCATCAACGTCCTGGATACCAATGGCAGTCTGATTGGCCATTCGGAGGCAGATCAAGAGCACTTTTTCGCCGCCTTCAAAAGCGGACTTCCCCACGTCTCTCCACTGATCTTCGATAAAGACGGCAAGGGTTACATCTATTTCAGTGCACCAGTACGCGATACACAAGACCACGTGATCGGCGTGTTACGCGCCCAATATGATGCCTCCATCTTACAAAACATGGTCCAGGAGTTTAACAACCTGGCTGGCAACAGCGCCTTTGCCATCATCGTGGACGAGAATGGACTTTTCCTGGCTCATGGCCTTCAACCAGAACTACGCTTCAAAGCAATCCGACCCCTAAGCAACCGACAGCTGGAGTTCTTACAAAAAGCCAATCGTCTTCCGCCAGACACATCGCACCTATTTCTAGATCTGCCTGGTCTGGCAGATGGCCTGCTCAATGCCGATCGCCAACCCAACTTCAAGGCACAAACACATATCGCTCTTGATGAGATGGAAGCCTCGGAAAAGCTCACCCAACTTGATACTGACGATGCCAATGCAGCTGTTAGCCTGAACACTCGCCCCTGGAAAGTCATTTATTCGCAATCTTATGAGCTATTTCTAGAACCGGTCAACGTCTTGCGGCGCGGCATCATCGTGGCTGGAGCCATCCTGGCAACCCTGGAAGCGGTCCTGGGAGTGGTAGCTATGCGTGCCCTCATTACCCCTCTGCAACGACTAACCGAAGTAACCGCCCAGATTGCCCAGGGTGACCTGACCGCCCGTGCCGATGTTCAGCAAGAAGATGAAATTGGGATCCTGGCAAGCACCTTCAATGCCATGGCTGAACAACTCTCCAGCATTATCAACCAATTGGAGAATCGCGTCGCAGAGCGCACGCGTGACCTGGAACGTCGCGCCATTCAACTTCAAACCGCCGCTGAAATTGGCAGTGCAGCCGCCTCTCTCCATGATCTGGATACTTTGCTGCCCCGGCTTACCTACCTGATCAGCAGTCGTTTTGGCTTTTACCATGTCGGCATCTTCCTGCTGGATGATGAAGGTGAATACGCTGTGCTGCGCGCCGCCAACAGTGCCGGTGGCCAGCGCATGCTCGCGCGCGGGCACCGCCTCAAAGTTGGCGAGACCGGCATCGTCGGCTTTGTCACCAGCACGGGGAAACCGCGCATCGCCCTCGACGTCGGGAAGGACGCGGTGTATTTCGATAACCCCGATCTTCCCGAAACGCGCTCAGAAATGGCTGTTCCACTCATCGCCGGTGGGAAAATCCTGGGGGCCCTCGACGTTCAAAGCACTGTAGAGGCCGCCTTCCAACCAGAAGACGTCTCTATTTTGCAGGTGTTGGCCGACCAACTGGCAATTGCCATCGAGAACGCTCGCCTGTTTGCACAAAATCAGCAAGCCATTGAAGCCATCCGCCGTGCCTATGGTGAATTGAGCAGATCTGCCTGGCGCCGCCTGCAAATGGAAAGCGGTATTTTGGGTTTCGTCAGCCACGAATCAGGTGCAGTGGTCCCCCTCACCCAAACAGCTTCGCCCTCTGAAATCAGAACTTCTTCTCCCCAACGCAGCGCAGACGGGAAGACGCTCTTTGTGCCCATCAAGATCCACAACCTGATCATTGG
>JBMFPJ010000082.1:0-7356 GCA_049969175.1 Anaerolineae bacterium
GGGAATTGCAAGACTTGCGGTGATTTTTCGCCTCCCCTTGCATTTTGTGCAAATTTGAGTAAAATAAATGTGAACTCGTCGTTGGGTGCCCCCCTCACTCAGCGGCGAGTTCATTTTATTACAATTGCCCGGTGTCATCCCAGGTTTCTAACTGTTTTTGATATTCTGCATTCTCATAGCGGCCCGGGTGGAAGGCAGGAGCATAGGCGGGTAAATCTGACCCGGAAACGTGTGCCGCCAGTAACTCACCGCAGGCACAGGCAGACATAATCCCAAAGCCCGAAACTGCGCCGATGACAAAAGCCCCTTCTATTGGCAATGGCCCCACCAGCGGACGATTCTCGCGAGTTATCGTGTAGTAACCGCCATCCAGAGCGGGGCGGGGAATGCGTTCAAAATACTGGCGCATCGCGGGCAACATGGTCGCCAGACCGTGCAGGACAATCTCAGGATAATTTTCGTCCAAGGGGGGCGGCCAGATTGGCTCCATTCTTTTTGTTCGATATTCCCAGAGCATCAAAATCACCTGGCTATCCCGTCCTCCTTCCGGGCGGGTGTGGACGCCGGCAGGAAGCGGCTCGGTCAGCCAGCGAGTAGGCGGGTCACTGGCCAAAGCGGCTTTTTCTTCATCCGTCCAGGGCAACATCTGTGGATCATCCCAGATCAGCAAAGGGGCATCGCGGCTCACCACCCCCAGCACATCGCGGATGGCTGCCTTGAGATGCAATTCGGTATAAACCGGCAAATCTATGCCCAGCATTTGCCCTACTTGCTTGAGAAAAGGGCCGGCTGCATTGATGAAGATGGGGGAAAAGAGGCGTTCACCGTCGCCCAAGCGGACTCCACGCACGCGGTTGTTTTCCACATCCACGGCCACTACCCGTTTCGCTTCAAACCGGACCCCGCGCGAGCGTGCCGTTTCGAGGAGGTATCTGCCCAGCTGTTGGGCGCTCAACCAACCTGCCCGGCGTACGTGTAGAGCCGCCACAGCTTTTTCACTCAGGTACGGGAAAAAGCGGTGAACTAAATCGGTTCCCAGCAGCAAATCGGCTCCTGCGGGTTGGGCGGAAAAACCTTCGGGGGGTGCGGGTTGGTAGGAGCAGGCCTGGGCGGTGTGAACGCGCAGGGGGCCGGCGCCCCGCTGCGAGGTCCGCTGCGACCGCTCAATCAGGGCAGGGATTTTGCCCTCATCAGCGGTGACGTATAAATAGCCGCGGCGGTTCATGTTAAAGATATTCCCGCTTTGCCCGGCCAGCTCTTCCAGCAGGTCAATTGAGCGATTCATCAGAGCCAGCATTTGATTATCAGGCCACCAGTTACGGTAACATTCGGTGGAGCGATCGCTAGTGAGGGAGAGAGGCGGGCGCTCATCGAGCAGGAGGATGTTCTTTACCCCTTGCCTGCTGAGGAAAAACGCAGCAGAAACGCCGCTGATCCCTGCTCCGCAAATGACGACATCAAAAGAGCGCGGCATGTTCGTTAATTTGCCTGGGAAAGGGTGGCAAATTTTTCTTCCAGTTGAGCCTCACTGGGTTCCACCAGCAGGCTGCCATCAGGGAAAACAATGGTGGGTACAGAGCGCATACCACCGTTGAGTTCTTTGACGAAAGCGGCGGCCTGTTCATTTTCGTCAATATTGACTTCCAGATAGGGGATGTTTTTGCGCTTGAAGAAAAAGCGAGCACGACGGCAGTCGGGGCACCAATCTACGCCATACATGACAATTTGACTCGGCTGACGCGTGTAAAGATCGTTTTGGCTCATAAGCCCTCCCGGTAGGGGAATGTTTTGTTGGTGGCAATTTAATAACTCACTTTACGCGGGGTAGCGCGAGATACATCTGGCATTTACAGGCGACATGAATGTCGCGCTACGGGAAAGTGTGTAACATCAGTCAATAAAATTGAACCTCATCTCAATTATGGCATAAATTGAGCCAATGAGCAAAATCAAAAGGCTCCAGAATTGTCCCAGCGTAATATTTGCTGCCAGTGGGTTGAATTTGGCACTCGCATAGATTTTCGCCGCCTTCGGGTAGCTCGCAATGACAGGATGGTGAGCAGTTGCAAAATAAGCGAACCAAGAGTTAATCGCGGCATCTCATTATAAATTCATTACAGAATGATTGGGGGATAAAACATTTCGATACAAGTGGTTATAATATGTATAGTCACCTTTTCCCCGCAAATTTGTATCATTTTTGTTCACTGAGGCATGGTATGAGTAATTTGCGTAGATCGTTCCTGTTGGCGGCTTTATATCTTGTTGCCATTTTTTTGTTGGGCGAATCAGATTATGTAGGGCGGCAAATCATTAACTTCGCTTCTTATTTCTATCTGATGGTGATGATTGCCATGCCCCTGACTCTGCTTGTGCCGCTTGTTGCCCGCCTGCCGGTGCTTGTCCCACTGATCTTTTGGGCAAGCATTTATCTGGTTGTAGTGCAGCTGGTGGATCGCACCATTTCAGCAGATAGTAGCTTTGCCGTTTTGATTCTGGAGTTTGGGCTCTTGGAACTGGGCGTCTGGATCTTCTGGCAACTGGCGGTTCAACTGGGAAATGCCGAATCGTTGATGGATTCCCTGGCATTGAGCGCCTACCCGAATCGCACGCTGGATATTGATGCGGCTGTACCTCAAATTCGCGTTGAGTTGACCCGCAGCCGTCGCTATCACCGCCCCCTCAGTTTGATTGTCCTGCAGCCAGATCCAGAAGAATTTCGCTCTATCCAGGAAATGATGCGCAGCATTCAACAAGACTTGTTGAAGCGGTTTTCTTTTGCTCGTATTGGCCAGGTGGTGGACGAACAGGTGCGTCAAACGGATCTGTTAATGCGTGATCGTGTGGGCAGAATTGTCATTTTGTGCCCGGAAACGGATATTGAGAGCTCCGCACTGCTGGCAAAACGCATTGCCCAGGAGGTGGAAGATAAAACGGGAGTGCGGATGTTGTGGGGCACTTCCGCTTTTCCCGATGAAGCATTAACGTTCGATGACTTGCTGCAAAAGGCTCGCGAGCGCTTAACGCAAATTCCGCTGGAAACGGTAGAACAACAACCGGCTGTGATTCAGACAAATGGAGGGGAACAAATGGTTGTGATGGAAATGATTGCTCCTTCCGAACAGGAATGGTTCAAAAAATTTGATCCTCGCAAACGCATTCTCACGGGGCGTTCTTATCAGGTGACCAAGCGCCTCATGGATGTATCGCTTGTGTTGTTGACCCTGCCTTTCTGGCTGCCCTTGATGGCAGTGATTGCTTTGTTGATCAGGTTGACATCTCCCGGTGGGCCGGTCATCTTCAAGCAAGCGCGCACTGGCAAAGGTGGAAAGCGCTTTGAGATGTATAAATTCCGCACGATGCTGCCCAATGCTGAAGAATTAAAGGCTAAATATATGCATCTGAACGAATTGCAATGACCAGATTTTAAGATTACCAACGATCCGCGCGTCACCCCAGTGGGACGTTTTTTGCGAAAAACCAGCCTGGATGAATTGCCCCAGCTATTCAATGTATTGCGCGGCGAAATGAGCCTGGTAGGGCCGCGACCAACCTCTTTTGGCGCCAACACCTACAAATTATGGCATACCGAACGCCTGGATGTGATGCCTGGTATCACCGGTTTGTGGCAAATTATGGGCCGCGCTCAGCTGGAGTTCGATGATCGCTTACGGCTGGATATTGCTTACATTGAACGTGCCAGCATCTGGTTTGATTTGAATATCCTGTTCCGAACAGTCTTTGCGGTTTTACAACGTCGTGGCGCACATTAAGAAAATTGCTTATCTCATGTCTCGCTTCCCCCACCTACCAGAGACGTTCATCTTACGAGAGATGATCGCCCTGGAGCACTTGGGCTGGCAGGTATCGCTGTACCCGTTGATTTTCCAAAAACAGTCGGTGATCCATGCGGATGCCAGAGCCTGGCTGGAGCGGGCGCAACGCTTGCCCTGGTTTTCTCTCGAAGTTTTGCGGGCAAATCTTCGGCGTTTTTTCAAACAGCCTGGTCTGTATCTCTCTGTACTTTTTCAAGTGATGGGCGAAAATTTGGGCAGCCTTAAATTCCTGGCCCGCGCTCTGGTTCTTTTCCCCAAAATTGTTTTGATGGCTGAACGCATAGAAAGCGAAGGGATTCGCCACATCCATGCGCACTATGCCACCCATCCTGGACTGGCGGCGTGGGTGATTCATCGTTTTACCGGTATTACGTATAGTGTTACTGTTCATGCCCATGATATTTACGTAGAAAAAGCCATGTTGGGCACGAAGTTAAAAGAGGCTACCTTCATTGCGGCAATCTCCGAGTACAATATCAACTACCTGGCGCGCCATGTGGGGGAGTGGATTCGGGAACGTGCCCATGTGATTCGTTGTGGCATTGACCCTGCACTGTATCACCCTGCTGAGCAAAGTGACCCTGATCGAAGCCGGCTGAACATCGTCAGTGTAGGCAGCCTTCAGCCCTATAAAGGGCATATTCATCTGATTGATGCCTGTGCCTTGTTACACCAGCGTGGGGTGCCCTTCCATTGCCAGATTATCGGTGGCGGAGACCTGAAACCCGCCCTGGAAAAACGCATTCACCAGCATGGCTTGCAAGGACTGGTGGAACTGGTTGGCCCGAAAACCCAGGAAGAAATTGCTCGTTTGCTTGACCAGGCGAATTGCTATGTCCAGCCGAGTGTGATCATGCCCTCGGGCAAAATGGAAGGCATCCCCGTTGCACTGATGGAAGCCATGGCTAGCGGGTTGCCGGTTGTGGCAACGGATATTTCAGGAGTGCCTGAGCTGGTGCGAGAGGGCGAAACCGGTTGGCTGGTCCCCCCGGAATCCCCTCAGGCACTTGCTGATGTGTTGACCGAGATTTACACCCACCCAGAGCAAGCAGCCCAACGGGCACAGGCTGGCCGTCAATGGGTGTTGCAGGAATTTACCCTGGCGTCTAATGTTCGAAAACTCTCAGATTTATTGACGCCGCTGGCCTCTTCGCCTGAACAAGCCTGAAATTGTCTGGCTTATCATACTTGACTCACCTTACGCGGTAGCGCGAGATTCAATTTACAGGCGACATGAATGTCGCGCTACGGGAAAGTGCGTAACATCAGTTACTGAATTTTGTGATGAGAAAGGCCTCTTATGGAAATTAAACTCTACTTTCGTATGTTACAACGCAGCTGGGGGCTCATTGCAGTCGCTGCGCTGGCAGCTGTTCTGGTCTCCTTGACCATCTCTTACCTCACGCCGCCCACCTATCGCGCCATCTCCCGTTTTATTGTTTCTCCAAATGCGACCATTATTACTGGCGGGAGCAATGTATTGGACAGTATTAATGTCCTCGACAAACGCTCGATCATCACCACCTATGCGGAGATTTTAAATAGCCCGCGTATTTATCGCGAAACCTTGAATTTACTTCAGCTGCGTGAAGAAGATTTAACCGGCTATACCTCCACTGCGGTCGCTCTACCCGACACCAACATTATTGAATTCTCCGTAGAAGGGCCAAACCCAGATGTTGTTGCTCTGCTGGCCAACAGTATTGGTCAACGGGCGGTTGAATATGTGCAAAGTCTGTATCAGGTGTACGACTTGACCTTGCTCGATCCGGCCAGCATTCCGACCACGCCGATCTCGCCGGTTCCCTTGCGCGACGCAGGTGTTTCGCTGGTTGTAGGTCTGGCTTTGGGCATTGCTCTGGCACTTATCCGCGAGCTATTGCGTGCCCCACTGGAAAACTTTATGCAGCAACGGCGCATTGACAGCATGTCCACGGCCCTCAATCGGCAGGCTTTTGAAGAGAAACTGCAAGAAGTGGCCTTTGCTTCGGTTTCCGATTTTTCGCTTTGCATGGTGCATTTGGAAGGCCTGCGCGATTACATCAACATTCTGCCTCAACCCACCTTGCAAACCATTTTGCGCCATGTCACGCAGACTTTGAAAAATCAGTTGCGTGGCAATGACCTGGTGGGGCGCTGGTCGGAATTGGATTTTGCGGTGTTGCTTTCGGATACTTCTGGCGATGCCGCGCTTAACACGATGAGCCGCGTCCGCACGGCGCTTTCGGTACCGATCAAAATTGACGTTTCGGGCGAAGACCTGTATCTGCTGCCGCAAATTGGCGTCGCCGAATATCGGGTGGGAGATACCGCCCAATCTCTGGTGAGCAATACCAATTGGGCGCTGGAGATCGCCAAGAAAAATCAGGGCTTGTATTTACTTCGGGCAACGGAACCCCTCTAAAGGTCAGGATGGATGCGCTGAAATTCCCCCCAGTAGATTTGAGCAGCCTGCAGACGCGAATCCTGCGTCTGCGCGGCGATTCGGCGCGTCCTCCCAGACTTTCGATTGTGGTCCCGGTAAATGCGCGCAGTGACCTGGCGAATGTGCTGTGTCTGGTCTCGGATGTTGCCTGGTATCAGGGGCAACAGACGGCCGAAATCATCCTGGTGGTGAATAACTTCTCTGCAGAACACCCTCCGCTCGAAGTTGAGCAATATCGCGCCTATGGGATGGAGGTATTGGCCATTCCCAAAATCGTTGCGGTTGGTGGGATTGCCCTCGCGGCGCGCATTCCAGGAGTTCAACAAGCAAAAGCGGATTGGGTAATTTCTTTTGACGCCGATTGTCGCATTCCCAACAGCACTGCCTTGTTGGATTGGTATGCTTTGCAGTTCGAAAAAGGGGCTGACCTGGCCTATACCCATGTGGATTATTACGATCTCCCGCCCGGTTTTTCGGTACAGGTGCGCATGTTCATCCACCACGCCAGCCGCTGGTTTCGCCGGGTGGTGTTGCGCATGCCCACCAGTCGGGGCAGCAATTACGGGTTACGCCGACAGCGGATGCTTGATTTGTATCGGCAAGGGAAAATCCCCTATGATTTTCATGTGGGACCGGTAGTTAAAGCCTCTGGAGGGCGATTGGCTTATTCCGGTGCGCGGGAACTGACGGTTTATACCTCGGGACGATTTTTCTCTGGCGGTTGGAAAGAACTGATAGACTATTTATTCTGGCGCATCGCTTATTACTATCGCATCTGGCGTCAGCGTCGAAAAACGACTTCGGCCTCTGAATAGGAATGAGTGAGAGAAATGAATTTACAGGTCTTGCGCAAATCGGCCACTTTTAATACCATCTTTTTTCTGGGACTGGCTTTGCTTTTGGGGGGCGCTGTCGGGCTAGCCGTGCCCCGCCTGGGTAACCCGGCTTATATTTTAGTCGGTCTTCTAGCCATCATTGGCATGGCCATAACCATTGCCCGTTTGGATATTGGTTTACTCCTGCTGGTCTTTTTGACTTATACCCGCCTTTCAGATATTGCCTATCACTACCACGGTGCGCCTTCCATTGCCAAAT